>JAXDJQ010000025.1:0-9503 GCA_034667565.1 Actinomycetota bacterium | reverse complement strand
GGCTGACTCGGCACGCCGACGGCAAGCTGGCGCGTCAGGTCGTCCGCCACGTCGACAAGGCCGTCGATCTCTACATCACCCGTTCGCTCGAATCCAGCCAGCGCCTTGTCCAGGTTCTTCTCGGTGTTCCTCATCCGACGATCGCTTCGATCGCGTGCTTCCCACGGACGTTCTCGAGGGCCCGGAACTGCAGTTGACGGATCGCGTTCACGTTCTTCTTCATGACCGACGCGGTCTCGTGGGTGTCCAAGCCGGCGGCGAAACGGAGAAGTAGTACCTCTCGTTGTTCATCGGGCAACGTGCCGAGGAGGGCGTCCAGCTCGCGGCTGGTCTCGAGGTGGAGGGTCCGATCCTCGGGCAGATGCTCCATCGCCGTTTCTTCCTTCTCCATAGGTTCCTCTGTCGATCGTTCCCTAGCGCTCGAGCGGTGCCTGTCGGTGATGAGGTTGGCTGCGATCCGAAAGAGCCACGCTTCGAATCCGCCTCCTCTCCACCTGAAGCCATCGAGCTTGCCGAGCACTCGGGCGAAAGTCTCGGATGCGACGTCCTCGGCATCTGCGGGTGATCCCAGCTTGGCCAGGGCGTAGCGGTACAAGCGAGGGTGGTAGCTGTCGAAGAGCTGCGCGGCGGCCTCTCGGTCCCCTCGGGCAGCACTCCTGACTTCTCGCTTGAGATCCTTGTCTTCCACACTCATCCCTCTAACGGTGGTTGTGGCGGGGCGTTACGCCTCGAACGGGACAAAAAAGGGCCGTAACGCGGCTACCCCCTCCCCGTTGAACCTTCGACAGCGTACGGTTAGAAGATCGAGAGGAGCTCCAGATGCGATTGAGCAGGATCCCAGTACTGATCGTTCTGCTTCTGCTGGCCACCGGCGTCGTGGCGGCCGTTGCCAACACCAGCAGCAAGTCCAACAACCGAGTGGCTCCGGCTGTTTCCACGGACGATGACGGAACAGCAGACCAAGGCCACGGCGATGCTGCCGGTACCGCAGGTGCGAACAAGAACGAGGCCGGCGATGACGACGATGGCACTGCGGATCAGGGCCACGGCGACGCTAAGGGCGATGGCGACGATGCCGATGAGGTCGGAGACGAAGATGGCGACGATGCCGATGAGGTCGGAGACGACGATGGCGACGATGCCGATGAGGTCGGAGACGACGACGACCAGGGCGACGACAACGACGACCAGGGCGACGACAACGACGACCAGGGCGAGAACGAAGCCGGCGACGACGGCGACCACTCCGGCCCTAGCGCCAACAGCGGCTCCGGCAACGCCGACGACGACCAGGGCGAAGACGGAGACAACTCCGGGTCCGGTGGCGACGACGGTGACGACAACTAACTAGCTGAAGCCGTTCGGATCAGCTCCAGGTTGGTCCCCGCAGGCTGCATAGGAAATTGTCAGACATCAAGATCTGATCGAGCCGTTGTGGGTTCGGATGTCTGACAGTTTCTAAAGCAGCCGGCGGGGACCAGCCTGGAGCTTTCCGCGTCTAGCGCTCGGAGAGAGCTACCCACTTCCGTGGGTCGGGGCCCACATATTCGTGGTCGGGGCGGATCAAACGGTTGTCTGCGTACTGCTCTCGCACGTGTGCGGTCCAGCCCGACACACGGCTACACGCGAAGACGGGCGTGAAGAGATCGGTCGGGATCTCGAGGTAGCCATAGACCGACGCCGCGTAGAAGTCCACGTTCGGATAGATGCCCTTGACGTCCATGACGGTCTTCTCGATCTCTTCCGAGATCTCGTAGTTAGACCCGTCACCTGTCTTGTCAGCCAACTCTTTCGCCATCTTGCGAAGGTGCGTCGCTCGCGGGTCTTCCGTCTTGTAGACGCGGTGACCGAAGCCCATGACCTTCTCTTTGTTCTCTAGGCGCTTCGTTATGTAGTCACGGGCTTTGGAAGTCCCACCCAGGTCCTTGATCTCTTTGATCATGCGCATGACCTGCTCGTTCGCTCCGCCGTGCAGAGGGCCTTTCAAGGCAGCGATCGCTGCGGTCATCGCGGAATGTATGTCCGACAGGGTGGCCGCGCAGACGCGAGCCGCGAACGTGGAGGCATTCATCGTGTGGTCTGCATGCAACGTCAGACAGACATCGAAGATGTGGGTCTCGTCCTCGTCAGCCTTCTCGCCTTTCAGCATCCAGAGGAAGTTGCCTGCCTGGCTGAGACTGGGGTCGGCCGCGATCAACTCCTTGCCGGAGCGCATCCTGTCGTAATAGGCAACCATCGTGGGGAACACAGCACACAAGCGGATCGCTTTGCGGTAGTTGGCCTCCTCCGAGGTGTCCCAACCGTCCGGATCCTTCGCCGAGGAAGCCGAGACTGCCGTTCGCAGCATCGACATGGGCGCGCAGTTCTCGGCAAGGTGAGGCATAAGGCGCATGACGAAGTCATTCGGCTCACGCTCGTTCGCCAGCTGTTCCCGGATGTCCTCGAGCTGCTGGTTGGTCGGGAGCTCAAGGTGGTGGAGCAGATAGATGACTTCTTCGAAGGTCGCGTTCGGCGCGAGGTCATGGATGTCGTAGCCGACGTACGAGAGTCGACCTTCCTTGCCGTCGATGTCGGAGATGGCGGTCTCGGCCGCTACGACACCTTCGAGGCCCTTACCTGGTGTGCTGGGCATGCTCCGATATGGCCTTTCTGATCGGGCGTAATGCCGGTTTTCCTCTTTCGCGTTAGAGGCTATCAGGTAGGTTAGGCGCCTCTTTCAGCAGCTCAAACCCCTCGAAGAGAGCAGGAGACACATGTCACAGAAAGTTCATCGCGTGACCTTGATACCCGGTGACGGGACCGGTCCCGAGATCGCCGAAGCGACCCGGCGAGTGCTTGAAGCGACCGGCGTCAAGTTCGACTGGGATGTCCAACACGCCGGCGTCGACGTGATGGAGGAGCACGGCACTCCGCTCCCCGAGCACGTTCTGGAGTCGATCCGCACGAACAAAGTAGCCATCAAGGGGCCGATCACGACCCCCGTGGGGACCGGGTTCCGAAGTGTCAATGTAGCCCTCCGTAAGGAGCTCGACCTCTACATGTGCCTGCGGCCGTGCAAGTCCTACCCGGGTGTCCGCTCCCGCTACGAGAACATCGACCTTGTTGTCGTCCGTGAGAACCACGAGGACCTGTACGCGGGTATCGAGTTCGAGCAGGGCACCCCGGAAGCGGAGCAACTGATCGAGTTCATCGAGAAGCTCGGCGCTCGCAAGATCCGACACGATTCCGGTATCTCGATCAAGCCGATCTCCATTACAGGGACCCAGCGGATCGTTCGTGGGGCGTTCGACTACGCGATCAAGCACGGCAGGAAGAAAGTCACCGCGGTTCATAAAGCGAACATCATGAAGTTCTCCGATGGCTTGTTCTTGAAGGTCGCACGCGAGGTTGCGGAGAACGAGTACTCCGACTCGGGCGTCGAGTTCGAAGACCGGATCGTGGACAACATGTGTATGCAGCTGGTGCAGAAGCCGGAGCTCTATGACGTGCTGGTGCTCCCTAACCTCTACGGCGACATCGTTTCCGATCTAGGTGCAGGGCTCATCGGGGGTCTCGGCGTTGCCCCAGGAGGCAACATCGGTGACACGGCAGCCGTTTTCGAGCCAACGCACGGTTCTGCTCCGAAATATGCGGGCCAGAACAAGGTCAACCCGATGGCGATGATGCTTTCGGGCGTGCTGATGCTGGCTCACCTCGACGAGCTCGATGCATCGACGCGTCTCGAGGATGCGATCGCTCGGACGATCGACGAGGGCAAGTTCGTGACGTACGACATGAAGCCCCACCGCGACGACCCGACTGCGGTGGGCACCAGCGAGGTTGCAGACGGGATCATCGAGAAGTTGGAGGCGTAGACAACGATGTCTGAGGGAACCAGGAGAGTCACGGTTGTAGGTGCGGGCAACGTCGGTTCGAACACGGCTCGCCGGATCGCAGAGAAGAACCTCGCCGACGAGGTCGTCATGACCGACATCGTCGACGGGCTGCCCCAGGGGCTTGCCCTCGATATCAACCAGTCAGCGCCGGTCGAGAAGTTCGAGACCCACGTCATCGGAACGAACGACTATGCCGACACGGCTGGCTCCGACGTCGTGGTCATCACGGCGGGCCTCCCTCGCAAGCCGGGTATGTCTCGCATGGACCTTCTCGATGCGAACTCCGAGATCGTCGGGGGAGTCACGGAAGAGATCGCCAAGAACTCTCCCGAAGCGATCATCATCGTTGTCTCGAACCCGTTGGATGAGATGACGTACCTCGCCTCACTCGTCTCCGACTTCCCGAAGCAGCGCGTGATGGGGATGGCCGGAGTGCTCGATTCGTCGCGCCTCCGCTATTTCATCGCCGAGAAGTTGAATGTCGCGCCAGCTTCGGTGGACGCGATCACCTTGGGCTCGCACGGTGATCAGATGGTTGCGCTCCCGCGTCACGCAACCGTCGAGGGGAAGCCGCTGCCCGAGCTGGTCGATGAGCCAACCCTCGAGGAGCTCTTCGAGCGCACGAAGAAGGGCGGTCAGGAGATCGTCGACTACCTCAAGAAGGGGAGCGCGTTCTACGCGCCATCGACCTCGGCTGCTGCGATGGTCAATGCCATCCTTGGAGACACGGGCGAGGTCTTGCCGACGTGTGCGTGGACCAACGGTGAGTACGGCGTTAAGGACGTGTATCTCGGTGTTCCCGCAAAGCTGGGTCGCAACGGCGTCGAGCAGATCGTCGAACTCGAGCTGAACGCGGACGAGCAAGCGAAGCTCACCGAGGCGGCCGAAGCGATCCGTGCGAAGTGCGAGGAGCTAGCCGCCCGCCGCAAGTAGCAACCTACTGACCTGTACTTGCGCTGAGCGAAAGCTCTGGTCAGTAACTAGCTCGATCTCACTGGCGGCGGTGGACTTTTCCCGTGGGGGTGCGGGGGAGGTCGTCCACGATCTCGATCAGGTGGGGACATTTGAAACCGGCGAGGCGCTCGCGGGCCCAAGCCCGGAGCATCTCGCCGTCCAGAGGCTGGTTCGGCGCCGGAACTACGAGGGCCCTTCCCTCCTGGCCCCACTCCTCGTGGGTGACTCCGTAGACCAGTGCCTCGCTCACCGATGGATGGGTGACGAGGACGTTCTCGACCTCGAGGGGGTAGACATTGACGCCTCCCGTGATGATCGTGTCGTCGCCTCGTCCCGCCAGGTACAGATACCCATTGTCATCTAGGGACCCGAGGTCCCCGACGCAGAATGCATCGTTGCTCCATGCGGTCCGGGTCTTCGATCTGTCGCCCCAGTACTCCCATCTCTCGGCGGCCGGATCCCGGACCCAGACCCATCCGACCTCCCCGGCAGGGAGCTCGTTGCCGTCAGGGTCGGCGATCACTACCTCGCCACCGCTCAGGGCCCGGCCGACACTTCCGGGACGCTCGAGCCACTCTGATGCCGAGATGCGAGTGGCTTGGCCTTCCGTCGATCCGTAGAACTCCCACACCGACCCCTCGGGGAAGACTTCGAGAGCGGTTCTCTTCGTCGCGTCTCGGATCGGAGCGCCGGCGTGCGCCAGCAGCCTCATCGTCGAAAGGTCGTGACGACCTAGTGCTCGTCTGCCCAACGAGAAGATCCGTTCGAGATGGGTTGGCACCATGAATGTGGATGTGACACCGAACAACTCAGTGGTTGCCAAGGTCTCTTCCGGGCTGAACTTCCCCTGGAGAACGACCCGGCCCCCCGCTTCCAATGTGCGCATCGCGAAACGATGCGGGGCGGAATGAGCCAGCGGCGAGCAAACGAGGTGAAGATCGGTCTCGTCGATCTCCCAAAGCTCACGGAACGCGCGGGAGAGGTGGAGGGCCTTCTCCGGATCATGTGGCTTTACCCACACCCCCGTGGGTGTTCCCGTGGTGCCCGAGGTGTAGTGCATCGGTCGTGTGAGGGCGACATCGTTCAGCTCCGCTGGTGCCGCTTCGTGCAGATAGCGCTCGTACGCGTCACCGAACGTGACCACCCGCTCCAACACCGGCTGGGTATCAACCGTTCGATCGCTGAAGAGGACCCGAGCACCGGAGTCGGATAGGAGGTAGTTGACTTCTGATGACGTCAGCAGAGGATTCACAGGCACCGGCACGATCCCCGCACGTAACGCGCCGATCGACACCTCGAGGGACTCGATGCGATTCGAGGAAAAGATGGCGATGCGATCACCACTGGTGAGGCCCTCGTCATGCAGCGCACCAACCAGAGCTCGTTGGCGCGTATCTAGTTCGCCGAAGGTGACCGAGCCTCCGGGTGCGATGAGCGCTGCTTCCTCCGGAGCCGACCGAGCTCGACCCCCGATCCCATCCATGAGCTCAGTATCAGGGAGAGAGGGCCTCTGCTCCTCGCACGTCGCCGGCACCCAGCGAAACCTTGTTGCGTTCGCCCTTGCCGGTACGGCCGTACATCGTTAGTGCGCCGTGGGGGTCTCCGAGGTCGTCCAAACCGAACTGGTGGCCGAGCTCGTGGGTCATCACGTTCTTCACCTGGTACTTCTGAACACCTACGGTATTGCTCCAGCCGTAGTCGGCCTTGTTCAAACGAAGATCGACCTCGAGGATGCGTGTGCCCGAGAAGTAGGCGTAGTTCACCGCCAGAGCGCCGTTACCTAACGAGCCGAAATCGATCGTGTTGACCCCGTCAAATTGCGGGTGCTTCGAAGTAAGGCCGCCGTAGTTGTAGGCGAATGAGATCCGGTCCGCATCTGCACAATCGCTGAAGGCGTGCGGCCATATCTTGTGGGCGCCGCGTGCCTCCAAGAGGGTCTTGTCCCTGCTGATCCCCGAGGGGATGGAGCGTCGGTTCATGTGCCACACGATGGGCATCTCGTCCTGGGAGCTCCAGGAACTGCCCGTCGGGGCGAATGCATCGTCGCTGCATTCCCCGGAGCTTTGGGATCCCGAGGCAGCCGTGTAAGCGGTCTGGGCGCTCCCAAGCACGACTTCACCCTCCGGGGTGATGTCCGCCGTGAGCGAGTAGATCTCCAAGCCGTCGAGAACGAATGGGGCCTCGTCCGGGAAGTCCGCGTGGATCTGGAGACTGACGCCCCCCTCGGGGGGCATGCTGACGTTCGCGATGTCCAGTAAGAGCTCGGGAGTCAGGGAAGGCAAGCTCGGTAGAGCGGGCAAAGTGGGGAGTGGTACTGGTAGTTGAGCCACACCGGTGCCGGTCAACATCGAGACGACGGTCAACGATGCGATGGTTGCGAATGCTGCTCGTGTCAATGTCCGCATCGCCTTGACCTCCCAGTGGTCGCGACATGGTTATAGCGTCTGCTTCGCCCTTTACAGCGGTCAGGGTCTGAGTTTCTGGTCCCGCGATTCATACGTAAGAGGCGCAATATCCGTGGCTTTGCTGAGACCTCTCGTCAATGGCGGGATGTAGTCGGGAGGCCCCCCGCCCGACCATGCGCCCCGATCGGGGTCGACATCCGAGGTGGCAGGTTGGAACGCATCCCACGCCGCGATCTGTCCGATCTCCCGGTAGTACCAAGCCGCCTGGGCGATAGCCATCACGGGGAACAGCCAGAAGCCCCCGCGCTGGCCGGTGAGGAAGATCGATGCCAATCCGTACACGAGCGTGAAGAAAACAAGAGCAGCAGCGTTCCGTGCGAGAGAAGAAACGACCTGCGGTTTGGTCAAGCGAGCGAAACGTTCGTCTTTCTCACGCAGTTTTTCGATGCGGTCGACCCGATACACCGTTGCGCTCGTGTAGAGGATCTGGCTGAGCGCGAAGAACACGAGGAGTCGGTATGCCCAACCCGTTTGAGAGCCGGCGAGGGGAGTGTTGCGAGCGATCAGAGAGAGGAACGAGTCGGGGATAGCGATAACGATGATGAACACGGCAACGAATAGGGCCGCGAGGACAACGAAAGGACCTCTTCGTCTGTTCGCGAGGTCGCGCATCCGATGAGGGTAGCGCGCTTGTAGGGTCGGGCCATGAATGTGCGCGAAGCGGTCATAGCCGCACTGCGCAGAGATCCCGATCTGGTTCCCAAAATGGCCGAGTCTCTGCGCGAGAGGATCGACGAGAGAGACGGACCGATGTCGACCGTTGTTCAATCTGCGGGGGCCCTCGAGCCGATAATCCGCGAGGCCTTCAAGAAACGCCCTTCCAAGTTGGGAGCTCTGGGCCTGCGCACCTCGCATCTGCTGGCTCAGCTGGCGGCCGACGACAGGCGCTCCAGCAGCCGATTGCAACGCATAGCCGAGGGCGGCACCGTTGGGATCGTTTTCGTCGACGTTGCCGACTTCACCTCGTTCACCGAGACCAAGGGCGACAAGGAAGCGTTAAAGATGCTTTCGAAGCTCGATGCTCTGATCAAGACGGCTATCAAGCCTGCAAAGGGTGAGTGCGTGAAGCAGCTCGGTGACGGGTTCTTACTCGCCTTCCCCTCAGCGTCCCAAGCGGTGAGAGGCGCGACGACGATCAGGAGTGCGCTCAAGCGGAAGAATCTCGACGTCAGGTTGCGCATAGCTGTGCACGCGGGGGAACCATTGATCGAGCAGGACGATCTGTTGGGCCACGACGTGAACCTCACTGCCAGGCTCCTCGACCATTGCGACCCGGGGGAGATCGTCGTTTCGGAAGCGGCCAAGACCTTGGCCGAGAAGCGTTTGAAGAAAGTGAAGTTCAAGAAGGGCCGCGTGATCAAGATCCGAGGCTTGTCGACTCCCGTACACGTGTTCTCCGTCTAGGGGCAGGTCGCGCCGCTACAGCCTCGGTCCGCGGTGAGTCTTGTTCGCCAGGTCGGATCGGGCGGACTCTTGAGGTTCGTCAGTTGCCACGGATCCGCGATCAGGTCGTAGTACTCCCGGTCGACCACGGCTCCCGTTGGGCTGTAGTACTCGATGTACTGACCATCCGGTGTCCAAGTGGACGCCCAGCGGGGGATCGTCGGAGCATTGTCGTCACCGAAGTACTCGAGCAGGATCCGATCCCGATCCCAGGAGTCGTCGAGTAGATCTCGTCCATCGGTCGAGAGCGAGAGACCTGCCGCCGCCGCGATGGTCGGCACGATGTCGACGTTCGACACGATCCGTTCATCCTGGGTACCGGTTGCATGGTCCGGCCATCTCAGCCACATCACATCTTCTATGGATTGAACGTAGGGCACTTGCTTGTTCGACAGACCATGTTCGCCCCACATGTATCCACTGTCGGATGTGAAGAGGATCAACGTGTCCTCGCGCAATGAATCGACCGTTTCCACGATCCGTCCGATCATTTCGTCCACCGACATCAGTGTTCGGAGTTGCTTCTTCCGAGCTGCTTTACCTTCTCGGAAGGTGAGGCCCGCATTGCGGACGTACGAGGGCTTGTCGCTCTTGTCCTGTTCGAACACCGCAGGGTTGCCGTCCCAGCCGGGGACCGGAGCATCCGCGTACTTCGGCTCCGCAACGAACGAGCGATGTGCCGCCCCGGTTGCAAGGTAGACGTACCAGGGTTGGTCGTCGCTCGCTTCCTGGTCCTCGATGAACGAAACGGTCGTATCGGATAGGT
>JAXDJQ010000024.1:0-5014 GCA_034667565.1 Actinomycetota bacterium | reverse complement strand
GCGGATGGTGTTGGGGTTGGTGTTGCTCCCTGCTGCCATCTTGCTGTTGGCAGATACGGCGAATGTGATGTTCTTGATCTTCGCTCTTCACTATTCGTCCATCTTCAGCCCGCCCCCGGAGGCGTTCACGATCCCAGCCAACATCGTTCGCGGTGTCTTCTACCTGTTGCCTCTCACTTTTTTCCTCGGAGTATTGAGGCTGCGCGCTCGAAGGGCCAAGGTCTCCCGGTTGGTGGTCGAGCTTGGGGGTGGTCCCGGTGGGGGGAGCGTTGAAGAGGCGGTTGCAAACACCTTGGGAGACCCCGGAGCGCAAGTCGGTTTCTGGTTGCCGGTAAACGAGATGTACGTGTCGATCGAAGGCCACCCGCTGGAGCTTCCGGGTGAAGGATCGGGCCGCGTGGCCACGCGCCTCCAGCGCGACGGAGAACCGCTCGCCGTGATTGTGCACGACGCCACGTTGCTCGAAGACCCAGGGTTCGTCGAGGCGGTCGGTTCGGCAGCGCGCCTCGCGGTGGAGAACGAGCGATTGCAAGCTGAGGTTCGTGCTCAGCTGGAGGAGGTCAAGGCATCGAGAGCTCGGATACTTGCGGCAGGAGATATGGAGCGACGCCGGATCGAGCGGAACCTGCATGACGGGGCTCAACAGCGACTCGTTTCATTAGCGCTGGCCCTGCGCATGGCTGGCGACCGGGCGGGAGAACACACCGATCCACAGTTGGCGGAACTGCTGCAGGAAGCGAAAGATGACCTCACTGCCGCCCTCGAGGAGCTCCGGGAGTTGTCCCGAGGATTGCACCCGGGAATCCTTTCTGACGGAGGGCTTGGTGCCGCGATCGAGACGTTGACCGAGCGCGCTGTCGTCCCGGTACTCGTAGAAGTGCCTGAAGAGCGGTTCCCCGAGGATGTGGAGGTGGCGGCCTACTTCGTGGTGTCGGAGGCCTTGGCGAATGTCGCAAAACATTCCGGTGCTTCTCGAGCAACGGTGAAGATCGCGCGAACGGACGCACAGGTCAGGGTCGAGGTGACAGACGACGGAGTGGGGGGTGCCGACCCCCGCAGTGGATCGGGTTTGCGAGGACTCGATGACCGCGTCGCAGCCATCGACGGTCTCCTCGACATCGAGAGTCCGCCTGGACGCGGGACCAGCGTCGTCGCGAGCTTGCCGTGCGGGTGATCCTGGCTGACGACTCGGTCTTGATCCGGGCGGGGCTCGCTCGGATCCTTCAAGAGCGCGGGTTCGAAGTGACCGCAGAGGCGGGGACGGCCGAGGAGCTGATCACTTTTGTGGAGGCCGACCCTCCTGACATCGCGATCATCGACATCCGCATGCCGCCTACTCAAACCGATGAGGGACTGAGGGCAGCAGAGTCGATCCGCTTATCCCATCCGGATGTGGCCCTGCTCGTACTCTCCCAACACCTAAATACGCGGTACGCGGTGAAGCTATTGACGGAAGGGGCAGAGAGGACGGGCTACCTGCTTAAGGAACGCGTCACCGACATCTCTGAACTAACCGACGTGATTGCACGCTTGATGGAGGGGGAGTCGGTCATCGATCCAGACATCGTGGCGCGGCTGATGGCGAAAGGGCGGGGAAATGATCCAGTAGCCACGCTCACCGGGCGCGAGCGTGAGGTTCTCTCGCTGATGGCGGAAGGCCGATCGAACAAGGGGATCAGCGACAAGCTCTTCCTATCGCCCAAAACGGTGAACACTCATATCCACAACATCTTCGACAAGCTCGGCCTAGAACTTGCCCCTGACGATCACCGTCGCGTTCTCGCCGTGATCGAGTTCTTGCGAACCTGACTAGCGCTCTCTGACCTCAGCCGGTCCTGCGAGAGCTCTGGTTGTGCCTCTTATCGCATGTGAGGGTTGTTCCTGGCAGTAGTGGGTAAAGGTCCCATCAGGGGTGTGTCCACATGAGGCGCTCTCTTCCAGAGGAGGACGCATGCGCCGAAACCACCGGATCTCTATCGCGATCTTCGCCAGCATCATGATGATGGCGATTGGTATGCCTGCCGCCCAAGCCGCAGTCGACTGCGTCGTGGGTCCGGGCGTGACACAAACCAACACGACCGTCACGGGAACCAACGGGAACGACACGATCGATTGCAGCGGAGCGAACCCCGGCAAGACGATCAACGCCAAGGACGGCAACGACACCATCACCGGTTCGGCGTTCGACGACACGATCGACGGCGACGCAGGTAACGACACCTTGACGGGCGGCCCCGGGAAGGACGTCCTGATCGGGAACGGTGGCCGAGACACCGTGACCGGCAGCGGTGGGCACGACATCCTGAGGGGCGGTAGGGGCAACGACACCCTTACCGGTAGCGCTGGCGCGGGCAACGACACCATGAGGGGTGGAGAAGGAGACGACCGCCTGAACGGTGGCTCCGGCCCCGACTTCATGTACGGCGGGCCCGGGACCGACATCCTGAGCGGTGATGCCGGGAGCGACACGCTGAGCGGCCCTCCTAAGGACAGGAGCGTGGACGATCTCAATGGCGGGTCGGGTACCGACACGTGCAAGGGACCCGGGCCGGACGGCGATACGCTCGTCAGCTGCAACCCCTAGCTGACCCTGACGTCGGGTCGATAACAGCGAACCTCTCGGCAAAGGCCCCGGCCAGGCTCGAGGAAGAGAATGTTGAGTATCAGAGCGCTCAAACTCACTATCGTGGTCGCTCTCCTGTTGGCCTCGCTCGCTCAGAGTGGCATCTCGTCCGCAGGGGAAGCAACGATCACCGGGCATGTGATGGGCGTGGGAGCTTGTCCCTCGGACCCTTGTCCTCATAACGAGCTCTTCTACGTTCGCGTCGTTCTCGATGACGCCGCCGGCGAGCGCGTCGCTTCGAAGCTCGCGAAGGTCGATGGCTCGTTCTCCTTCAGCGTTCCGCCGGGCCCATACACGATCGAAGCCAGAAGCGTCCTCGGGTACATCTCTAGAGCTCCCAAAGAGATCGAAGTGGCTCGCTATCAAGATGGGCCCCGCCGCGTGCCTTTGCGCGAGGACGCGACATCCGTGCCGGGCGTGGTCGGACAAGCGACCAAGAGTCCGACGTGCGGAGGCCCACAACGCGAGGGTCAGACATGCACGGCTCCGATGGATGGTGCGCAGATCCATATCGAGGACTCAAACGGCACTACTGTCGCCACGCAGACCACAGGGCGGAACGGTTATTACGCCTTCGAACTCCCGCCGGGAACGTATGACCTAGTAGCGGAAGGTACGGGCTCGGACTCGAATCTGCCGGCACCGCCGGGGCCGAAAAGGTTCACCGTAGGGTCATCGGACGTCGGTCCCCATCACATCGATAGTGACTACGACACCGGGATCCGTTGACGCAGCTACCCGATCAGTCGTGGCCCGCTACCACCCAGCCGCCGGCGCTCTTGACCGTAGCGGTGACCTTGTCACCGACCACATAGTCGAACGCGACGGGCTCTGGTTCTGCACTGGTCGGCCCGAACGACATCTTGGTCTTGCCGCGCTTGACGACCACCACCCAGTCGCCCTGCCCCAAGGCTCCGGTGACGGTGCCACTCGTCGACTCGGATGTGATCGTGATGGTGCACTTGGGTTGCACGGGATTGATGGCCTGGCAGCTCTCCGGATCGTCTCGTTCGAGGGCCGAGGCTCCCGAACCGATCAATCCGGTTGCGATGACAACCGCGGTAGCTAGCTTCAGAGCTGTGCGCATCTGGTCCTCCTAGGTAGCCCGGGGCGCCGATCTGCTCGACCTACTCGAGTTCTTCGCCCTCGGTCCGACCGTTTCCTTCCAGCCGGATCCAGGCCCTGGGGAACCCTTTGCTCCCCAGGCCCGTCGAACCTCGAAAGCGACAAGGGGGAGACATGGCACGGATACGGCGAACCGCGGCGGCAGCGACGTTGTTCTTGATCCTCAGCGGGCTCATCGGAGCCTGCTCCTCGCAGGACTCACCGAGCGGAGCGAGCGACGGTGGTGGAGATACCGACGAGGTAGCCCAGCACGAGGCCGCACTGATGCCCGCCGATGCAGCGAAGGCCCGCGCCGGCTACACCGCCTACGACACGAACGCCACCACGGATAGCGCCACACAGGAACTAGCGGACAGCGGCACGGGAACCGGTGGGGGTGTGGCCGGGACCCTCGCACAGGGTCCGTCGGTGGGACCTAGCGTCATCAAGGACGGGCAGGTCAGTCTCGAGGTAGACCGTGATGGCTTGCAGGACGCTACACGGGACGCGATCTCGATCGCGGGACGTTTCGGTGGCTTCGTTCTCTCGACGTCATCGCAGGACTCTCGTCATTCATCCTCGACCGTCGTCGTGCGCGTCCCCGCCCAGCGCTTCGAGGCGGCCCTCGCGGCCCTCGAAGGTCTGGGCAAGGTCAAGACCGAGTCGATCTCCGGACAGGACGTGAGCCAGGAATTCATCGACCTCGAAGCACGGCTGCGCAACCTCCGAGCGCAAGAGACGGTCATGCTCCGCTTGATGGACGACTCAACGACGATCTCGGAAAGCATCCGGGTCCAGAGCGAGCTGCAGGGCATCACCTTGGAGATCGAACGACTGACCGGACGGCTGCGTTACCTGCGTGACCTGACCGACATGGGAACGATCAGCGTGTCGATGACCGAGATCGGCGCGCCGGCTGCGAAACCCGCGACCGGGGTCCTCGCTAAGGCGTGGCGTCAGGCGGCAGAGATCGCGCTGTCGGTGGTTGCTGCGGTGATCGTTGGGGCCGGGGCACTTGCTCCGGTGGGGGTCATCCTGGCGATCGCTTTCCTGGCCTTCAGAGCGTTGAGGCCACGGCTCTCGTCGTAGGGACTAACCCTTCAGCTTGCGATCGAACAAATCGACGATGATCTCGAACCGTTGCGCGCGGTGACGCGGGCTTCCCGATCGACTCAGCTCGTGACCCTCTGCGGGGAAGCGCACGAATTCGACATCGCGCTTCAACAGCCTTAGGGCAGTGAACAGTTGTTCCGCTTGCTCGATGGGGCACCTGAGATCCGATTCCGA
>JAXDJQ010000023.1:0-2662 GCA_034667565.1 Actinomycetota bacterium | reverse complement strand
GAACCGAAGGCAGGAGGAGGTTCCCGGGCGCGACCTGGTCACCTCGATCGACCTCGATATCCAGAGGGTTACCGAGAAAGCCCTCCTCGCCGGTCTGATGGCGGCGCGCTCGGCGACCTACGCCGCTCCTGCCGGCGCGGTCGCGGTGCTCGACCCCACAACCGGTGGGGTCATCGCGATGGCGAGCTATCCGGATTACGACCCGTCGATCCTCGCCGATGGGCTTACGACGAAAGAATACGAGGCTCTCGGCTCCCGAACACCCGAGAACCCTGACGACGACGCCCTTCTGAACCGTGCCACGCAGCTGACGAAGAGCCCCGGTTCGACGTTCAAGGTAGTGACCGCGGGGGCCGCGATGGCGACCGGTATCGCCGAGCCGTATTCGCAGTTCGAGTGCGCCGGTTCGGAGGTGTACCCACCCGAGGGGGGGCCGGGCAGTGTCGTGTTCCGGAACTGGACCTCGGCCTACTTCGGTTACATCGGTTTCGCGAAGTCCTTGGAGATCTCGTGCGACACGTTCTATTACGAGCTCGGGTGGCGGATGGAGGAAGCGTTCGGGGCCGCGAACGGTGACGGAACCGAGAAGTTCCAGAAGTACGCGCGCACCGCAGGCCTCGGTCACGACACGGGGATCGATCTTCGTTACGAGGCGGATGGGGTTGTCCCGGACCAGAAGTGGTTGAACGCGCTATGCAAAGCCCTTGGCCCGGGCTGCAACGAAGGATGGCTGCCTGGTTACACCGTCAACATGTCGATCGGTCAGGGCGACATGATCGTTTCGCCCCTTCAGATGGCGGTCACTTACGCCGCTATCGCCAACGGAGGGGATGTCATGCGCCCCCGCATCGGGTGGGAGCTACAGACGCCGTCGTCGACCGGAACCCCGGAGGTCAACAAGACATTCAGGGAGTCGGTGGCGGCGAAGCTGCCACTCGAGGACGCAGACATCGAGGTCATCCGCGAGGGGCTGCAAGCGGTGATCTCGGGAAGCAGCGGCACGGCGGTATCGGCGTTCGCCGGTTTCCCACTCGATCGCTTCCCGATCGCGGGCAAGACGGGTACGGCCGAGATCGGAGAATCGGACCGTAACGACGCATGGTTCGTCTCTTACGGTCCGATCGAGTCACCCCAGTACGTGATCGCGGTTCTGGTGCAGGACGCGGGACATGGAGGCACGAGCGCCGCCCCCATCGCTCGTCAGATCTGGGAAGCGATCTTCCAGGTCGACCAGAACACCGATGTGCACCTCGGATCGGACAGTTCCGGCTGATGGCGATGGAAGGGTTGTTCGGAGAGGCTGTAGATCGCATCGGTGGCGAGCCGATCTCGTCGCGCATGGCACGGAAAGCGCCGATACGCCACCTCGATCCATCGCTGCTGATGGTCACGCTGATGCTCGCGACCTACGGCGTGATCATGGTCCACTCCACGACCGCGAACAGTCAATCCGCTGTCGATCCGCAGATCTACTTCTCCCGACAGATCGCGTTCTTGATAGCGGGTGTGGTCGCGTTGTTGCTCGTCAGCTTCTTCGACTACCGCTACATCGGGAGCCTGGCCCCCATGCTGTACGGAGTCACGATCCTCGCTCTGATCCTGGTGCTAACCCCCTTGGGGGCATTACGTGCGGGGGCGACCCGTTGGATCAGCTTGGGGGTGTTCGAAGCTCAACCATCAGAGTTAGCCAAGGTTGCGATCATCATCTGTCTCGCCGCGTACCTCGCCCAAAGGAAAGGAGAGATCCGGGGCTTAGACGTCGCGTTCGGCGTCGTCATGGTCGCGGTACCCAGCGTTCTGATCTACAAGCAGCCAGATCTGGGCACGATGATGGTGTTCGTCGCGCTGCTTGGGGCAACACTGCTCTGTGCCGGAGCGAAGGTCCGCCACTTCCTGGCACTAGGTTTGGTGGGTCTGATCGGCATCGTCGTGATCCTGCAAGCGGGCTTCTTGCAGGAGTACCAGATCCAGCGATTGACCTCGTTCCTGGATCCGAACCCCGACGTTCAGTCGGTTGGTTACAACCTCACTCAGTCGAAGATCGCGATCGGCTCTGGAGGGATGCAAGGTAAGGGTCTCGGCGGAAAGAACACCCAAACCTCGTTGGATTTCGTGCCGGAGCAACATACCGACTTCATCTTCACCGCGGTCGGTGAACAGCTCGGGTTCCTAGGGTCGGCCACCCTGTTAGCCATGTTTGCTTTCTTGATGTGGAGAGGCTTGCGCATCGCTGCGATGTCACGAGACCTCTTCGGTACCTTGCTCGCAGCCGGGATCGTCGCGCTGTGGGCGTTCCAGATATTCGTCAACGTCGGGATGACCATGGGCATCATGCCCATCACGGGCATCCCGCTGCCATTCATCTCTTATGGAGGATCTTCATTGATAACAAACTTCGTAGCGGTAGGACTGCTACTCAACATCCACATGCGGCGGTACCTATGACCGAGAGCGCACCGAAGCGGCGCGAACGCGCAGCCGATCTAGAGGGGGGCAAGCCGCCTGAGATCGGGGCCGACGCGCGCCGCTCAGAGCCCAAGGAACAGGAACCGAAGAAACCACGCGAGCGTGCGAAACCGCGCTCGAAGCCGAAGGCGGAGACACAGGACGCCGCGCAGGAACCGAAGAAGAAGACCACCCGGAGGCGAAGCGCGGCGAAGAA
>JAXDJQ010000022.1:0-3798 GCA_034667565.1 Actinomycetota bacterium | reverse complement strand
GATTCCGGTCGATGGGGGTCCCAGCACGGGGTCGAGCCGCCGGCTGCAGCCGGGGTCACCACAGCAGGCACACTCAGGAGGCCGACCAGCACCCCCGCGATCATCCGCCGCGCTGTGATCATCCTCTGCATCGATCCTTTCGTAGCCGGCTCTCCGCGTGGGGCCGACTCGGGTACTCTCGACGAAGTGAGGAACCGGGCGAATCCCCCAAACGGGGCGAAATGGACACCCCTTCGGGGCCGTTCCGGGCGGGTCAGGGGGCCGCGAAATTCAACTTGGACTTTCTGCACAGAAGTTGACTCAAGCAACACGCCCCGCTATCGTCAGAGGCGGCCCACAGCGGACGTCCGGGCCATGCGGGACCAGCGAAGCGGCGGATGTACACCTCGGACCGAAGCTTGGCGCCCGCGCGCCGATCGGAGCCAGATATGAGCTTTGCTTCTAGAAGATCTCTCGCGTTGCTCGTCCTCGCGGCCATCGCGGGGATGGTTCTTGCCGGAGGTCCATCCGCCATCGCGCAGACCCCAACGCCGAGCCCCTCTGGTTCGTCATCGGTCTCCCCTTCGCCCACGCCGTCCTCGAGCCCGTCACCATCGAGCACCCCGACAACAACGCCAACGCCCTCACCTTCTCCCTCTCAGTCCAACCAGCCCCCGCCATCCGACATCCAGATCCAGTCGCGCTCGAGTGACCTGGTGGCCCCCGTCGGCGAGCTCGTCACATACACCGTCGAGGTGCAGGCCACTGGTGACCCCAAGGTCCTCGTTACGGTTGAAGTACCGCCCGAGATAGATGTCGAGTCGGTCCCGTTGAACGACAACGTGAGCGACATGGCAGCGACGAAGCACGGGATAGCCGAAGGCATCGTGTGGAACGTCGACACCAGCGGCGGCACACCGGTCGAGCTCCACTGGGTCGGACGCGTCGTCGCATCCGGGGACCTCGAAGCAACCAGCGTGATCCGAGCGGAGACCAAGCACGCGGCCGCCGCAGCGACGCAGCAGACATTCCTAGCGTCCACCGCGACCCCCGACGTCGAGGGCGTTGCTCCCCCGAAAGTAAAGGGGAAGGTCGTGAAGATGGTCCCTGTTCGAGTGCCCGCCGAGACGGTCGGACCCGGAGCCCTCTTGCCGATGACGGGCTGGTCGCCGGTCGGTCCCCTCTGGAGCGCATTCGTCCTGTTCTTCCTCGGAAGTCTCCTGCTCGTGTTGTCCCGGAACCGCATGAGGGTCCGAGACATCGTTGCTCTATCCCTGTTGATCGCAGTTTCGGTTGCATGCACGACTGCCACCGAGCCTCAGGCGAAGGACGAAACAACCGAGTCGGCACCCCAGGCCACGGATGAGGCCGGCGAGAGCACCGAAACGAAGGTCCCGGATCAGGTTCTCGGCAAGCGGATCCATGCGAATGCCGACGATCTCGCTGCGTCGGAGGACGTAGCCGAGGACGCCACCAGCGCGTTCGAGATCGTCTACGAGCGAGTCCTCGTGGAGGTGCCCGGAGAACCCGTCGCGGACCAGCCGACGCGAGCGGGCGACAACACGGTTTCCTTTCTGTGGGATGAGGACCGTCGGGTCGTGGAAACCGCGACGAGCGGGATCATGTTCACCGCCGATCAGCCGTCAGCACTCACCACCGGTCTGGACTGGAACGAGAACGGCTTGAACTCTGTCGTGACTCTCGAGAACTCATCGGACGAACCACTTCGGGTGAAGGGAACGGTTCAACTCCAGGTCTCGTCGGGTTCTGCGTCGTCGACGCTGAACTCCGATCCGATCGACGTGATCCTCGCTCCCGGAGGAAGCGTTGCCGTCTCCTTCCACTACCTGCTTCCGAGTGGGGACTCGAACGTAACCAGCTTGTTCGTCGTCTAACGACTAGTGAACGAGGCCTCTCCGGAAGGCTTCCGCGACGGCTTCTGTTCGGTCTCGCACCTGTAACTTGCGATAGATCTGTTTCAGATAGGTCTTAACCGTTTCCTCCGAAACGTGGATCTCCTCGGCAACCTGTTTGGTGGAGTTGCCCTGAGCGACCGTTTGGAGAACGACTAGCTCCCGGTCCGTCAGCGCACGCGGATCCTTGTTACCGATCCGACCGAAGATCCCCTCCGTCACGTTCGGATCGAGAACCGAACGACCTTCGGCGACGTTCCGGATCGCGTCGACAACCGACTTCCTCGATGATGACTTCGAGAGATAGCCGTCCGCACCAGCTTTCACGGCCTCGGCGACGGTCGAAGGGTCGGTGAACATCGACAGGATCACTACCTTCGTGTTCGGCTTCGCCTTCTTTATCGCACGCGTCGCTTCGATCCCGCTGTCTCCGGCGCCGAGGTTCACGTCCATAAGGACGACCTCCGCACCCAATGCGATCGTTCGGTCGACCGCTTCGGTGCTGGTAGCCGCAACGCCGACGAGGTCGACGTCATCCACCGTCGATAGAAGTACCTGCAAACCCTCGGACACGAGAGTGTGGTCCTCGGCGATCAGAACCCGGATGGTCATAGCTCGGCCCCCGACGGAAGGACGGCTACCAAACGCGTACCGCGGCCCGGTACCGAGTCGAGCTCGACACTCCCACCGACGGTTGCCGCACGTTCCTTCATGAGCTCCACTCCAAGATGTTCTTCCCCTCCCACGTCGGCCGGGTCGAATCCGGCGCCTGCATCCTCCACTTCGAGGTGAACCATCCCCTCCGCCTCAGACACCCGGATGTTGACGCGTTCGCTTCCAGAGTGCTTCAACGAATTGATCAGGCTCTCCTGAAGGATCTGGAACGCGGCAAGAGAGACCGGGACGGGTGGCTCGTGCAGGACTTCACCTTCGATCGTTATCTCGGCTCCCCACAGGGTCGCCACGTCGTCGGAGAACTTCCTGATCGTCTCCATTAGCCCTCCTTCCTCGACCGAAGACCTTCGAAGGTCGACGACAGAGTCCCGGATCGAGCGCGTCGCGTTTTCGATCGCGCCGCCAGCCGTCGCAAGAAGCTCTCGCGCAGCGTCAGTGTCCCCCCTATCGAGCGCGTCTCCCGCATTTCCAGTCGCATAGGCAGCGCCTGCAAGGAGTTGGAGGCTGGAGTCGTGGATCGTCGCGGCGATCCGTTTCCGTTCATGTTCTCGTTCCTGGAAGATCCTCTCGGTCGACGCAAGGAGCGCCTGTTGTTGCTTGCGCAGCCGCTCCGAAAGCTCTTGTTGGTTGCGAGCACCGAGGATGCTGAGACGCGCGAAGAGCAGCGGTATGAGGATCGCGGCCACCGCCCAACCTCCGCCCCGTTCCCGCGTGTATACGAGCGCCGTCGCGGCTCCGAGGCCAGTCAGCAGCCCGTAACTGATCGCGAATCCGACCACGGGACGGGGGAGCAATCGTTCGAACAACTCACGGACCGAGGTGCCGCGTTCGATCTTGATGGCTACCGCCACGAGACCGAGATTCACGATCAGGTGGAGCGCGGCGGCCAACGCGATGCCGCCGATGCTGAAGCGGGGTGCCCGGAGGACCGTGAAGGGGACCGTCGCGGCCGCTGCCGCGAGCATGCTTTGCGCTCGATTGAAAAGAGCCTTGTGCACCGGGGTCTCGCTACGCAGTTCCCACGGATCGACGGAGCCAAGGCCGACGATGGTCATCGCGACCGGGGTGGGGAACAGCATCACCACCGGAAGGATGATCACGAAGCCCATCGTGAGCTCGATCTGGAAGCCCATCGCCATGGGTAGGAGCTCGACGGCTGCCAGAAGGGCGATCCAGAAGAGGAAGCTCGCTAGATGGACGGTGGGCGCCTCTTTCCACCACAGCAGACCCA
>JAXDJQ010000021.1:0-9173 GCA_034667565.1 Actinomycetota bacterium | reverse complement strand
GGACGCACAGGGCGACGCCTGTGACGAGGATGACGACGCCGATTCGGCCCCGGACGCATCAGACAACTGCCCGAGTGTCGCGAACGCGGATCAGGCCGACGCGGATGGCGACGGAAAGGGCAACGCTTGTGATGCGACCCCGAACGGTGATCCGGCGCCTGATTCCGACTCGGATGGTGTCCCTAACGACAATGATAACTGCCCGAGCGATGCGAACGCCGATCAGCTGAACACCTACGGAGACGCACGTGGCGACGCGTGTGAGCCGCCCGACCAAGGTGGCAACGGCGGTGGCGGTTCCGGTGGCGGTTCCGGTGGCGGTTCCGGTGGCGGATCGGATCCGAGTGCGGAGCCCAGCTCCGAGCCCACGGACCTACCGGTCGACCAATCCGGCGAAGCCACTCCGACGATCAGCGCAGATCGCTCCACGGTGAGCTTCGGACGGCCGTTCACACTTAGCGGCTCGGTCGACACCTCCGATGGCTGTTCCTCAGCTCTCCAGGTGGATATCCAACGGCGAGTCAGTGGCACGGATGCGTTCGAGACGGTGGCCACGGTGGATGTCGCAGGCGACCGGACGTGGACCTACACGGCTCTTGCCGATCGAAACGCTTCCTACATCGCGGTAGTTCGATCACGTCCGGACTGCGACGGACAGAGCTCAACTCCGGTTGACGTCCTCGTGAAGGCGAAGATCCGCATGAGCTCTGTCCCGCACGGCTGCTCCGGGTCGGTGGTCGGACGCGTCCTACCGGCATCCGCTAACTCCCGGATCTTCCTGCAGCGGAAGGGATCGAACGGTTGGAAGAGGGTGTCCGGCGACCGTCTCAACGAGCAGTCGCTCTTCCACCTCACCGCCACGGCTTGCGGTACATATCGGATCGTTTTCGATGGAAGCGCGACCAACCTAGGAACGACGAAGCAGTTGCAGCTTCGGGGATAGGCTCGCTCTCTTAGTTCGGGCGGGTCCACAGCGGCCCGCCCTCGACCAAGGAGAGCCCCTATGCCCGAAGCTGTCATCGTCGCTACATCGCGTACGCCCATCGGTCGCGCAAAGAAGGGTTCGCTCGCCGACGTACGTCCCGATGACCTCCTTGCGTTCGCCCTTCGTGACGTCATGAGCAAAGTGCCACAAGTGGACACCAGCGAGATCGTGGACGTGATGGTGGGATGTGGCTTCCCCGAGGCCAAGCAGGGCATGAACCTAGGACGGCGCGGCGTGCTTCTCGCAGGGTTCCCGGAACACGTACCCGGCACCACCGTTAACCGCTTCTGCGCGTCGAGCCTCCAGACGATCCGCATGGCGTTCCATGCGATCAAGGCGGGAGAGGGCGACGTGTTCGTTGCCGCCGGGGTCGAGTCGATCTCGCAGGTGGATGGATACCCGAAGGATGTAGACGAGCTCCATCCGAAACTGTTCGGGGACGACGCCGAGATCGCAAACGTGTACATCCCCATGGGCATGACGGCGGAGAACGTGGCCGAGCAGTACGACGTGAGCCGCGAGGACATGGATCGATTCGCCCAGCAATCCCAAGAGCGAGCGGTAGCCGCGCAGGAGTCCGGGTTCTTCGGACGCGAGATAACCGCCTACACGAAAGACGACGGCACCGTCATAGAGAAGGACGACGGCCCGCGCTCTAGCTCCACCTTGGAGAAGCTCCAGTCTCTGCCCCCCGCGTTCAAGCCGGAAGGCGGCAAGGTCACGGCCGGCAATGCATGTCCGCTGAATGACGGCGCTGCCGCCGTCCTGATCATGAGCGACGAGCGAGCGAAGCAGCTCGGCTTGAAGCCGCGCGCCCGCATAATCGCCTCGAGTGTTTCCGGTGTAGCTCCGGAGATCATGGGTGTCGGACCGATCGAAGCCGTACGCAAGGTCCTGAAGCAGGCCGGCATGTCGATCGACGACATCGACACGATGGAGCTCAACGAAGCGTTCGCCGCCCAGGTGATCCCGGTGTGCCGGGAGGTTGGGATCGATCCGTTCTCCGACAAACTGAATCCACACGGCGGCGCGATCGCGTTGGGCCACCCTTATGGGATGACCGGCGCTCGCATCATGGGAACGCTCCTGAACGATCTAGAGACCAGCGATCAGACGATCGGCTTGGAGACCATGTGCGTGGGTGGCGGCCAGGGTATGGCCATGATCGTGGAGCGGTTGAGCTAAGGGCCGCGATGCGCGGGTGGTCTAGATGCGGTCCGTGAAACTTCTAGGGTCCATCTGATCGGTGCCGTTGTTGCATCCGCCTGGTGAGGTGAATTGAAGCTTCACCGTCACATGCGTCTTCTTTAGTACCCGGACCTGCTCGTCATTGAGTGGGATCTTGTACGTCATTCCCTTCTTGGCCTTGGAAACACCACGCGGACCCACCAACCGCCAGGAATCGCCCTCGAAGAAGGGATCGTCTTGATCGGTCTGCATCGTCCCCGTGGCTTTCACGTTGCAGGAGCCAACCATCAGGTTCACCGACACGTGGAACATCAGCTTCTTCTCCTCGACCATCCTTTGACGCTGCACAGATTCGATCTCGGTGAACTTAGGTTTTCCGCGCGTGTTGTAACGGAAGATCTTCCTGCCATCCGGCGCCCCGCCTGCGGCGACCAGCAGTTCGCCATCCTCGGGGTTGAAGAAGATCCCGTGGGGCGAGTATCCGTAGCCGGAGTAGTCGTCATCAGCACCCCAGAAATCCGTGATGAACGACGTCGTGCCTGGCTTGGACGCATCGAACATCGACACTTCCTGACCGTCGCCGTCGCCATTCCCCCCAGACTCGATCACATAGATGCGGTCCTTCGCATCATCGACCGTTATCTCATCAGGATGGTGCAGCAGATAGCCGGTCCCTGTTTCCTCGAGACCGTGTTCGGCGACATAGCCACCTCCAAGTGTGAATTCCAGGAAGCGACCGATGTATTCGTCGGTGACGTAAACGCTTCCCCGGGCATCGTTCACTGCGATACCGGCTGGAACTGCGAACTGACCCACACCGGTACCCGGCGTCCCCCACTTGGTGATGAACGTGCCGGTCGATGAAAACTTCATGACCCGGGCGTTACGAGAGTCAGCCACATAGACGTTGTCGTTAGCATCAAGAGCGATACCTGTGGGGTTGTCCATCTGGTCGTCGCCGTTGCCTTGCGTACCCCACTTCATGATGAACCCGCCCCCGATGGCATCGAAGACTTGGATGCGCGAGTTCTGGGTGTCGGCGACGTAGAGCCACGACCCAGTTGAGTTCAGGGCTATCGCATTCGGATAGTAGAGCTGCCCGTCATCCTCGTGCGTACCGTCTGCGCCATTCGGCACACCGATGCTGAATAGGAAGTCCCCCTTAGGCGTGTACTTCTGCACGACGAACGTTCCGCGGTCCACGACGTAGATGAATCCGTCTTTGTCAACTGCGACGTCGTAGGGCTCGGCGAGACCGCCGCTCGCTACAGTCCCGGCTTTGCCGAAATCTCCTTTGAAAGTGAGCCCAGCGGCGGAGGGCGAGGCGGAAAGGAGAAGAGCAAGGATCGATACGAGCCCGACCGCGGCGACCCTTCGGACCGGACCACAGGACGAGATCACAAGGTGCTCAGTCATCGTGCGCGGCGATTTTCGGCTACGCCGCTTCGCCCAGGAGCCCTTCGCACATCGGGATGAGTTGACCGATCTCGTTCTTGACCAGGAACGTGTCGGCCCAGTTCGGGGCCTCGGTCAGCACCGCCGAGAAGGCAACGATCTTGCATGTCGGGCAGTGCTTCCGGATGAATTCGGCGGCTTTCGAACCATCCCAGCGGGGCATGAAGAAGTCGAGCACAACCACGTCTGGCGTTAGGTCGGCTGCGAGCATCGCCCCCTCGAAGCCGTCGGCAGCGACTCCGCCGATGCGGAACCCGCCATGCATCTGGAAGACCGCGGAGAGAAGCTCCCGCATGCTCGCATCGTCATCGACTAACAGAACCACCGGTCGCTTCGCCATGAGCCCATCGTGAACCTGGGCGATTCCGCCTTCAATAGCCCGAAATGTCTATCTCTGAGTGGTCATCCTCAAGCCGAGTGCGAAACCTGCTCCACCATGGAGAGGACGCCACCGCGCGGGATCGTCGCCACAACCTTGGTGCCGCCGGGGCCGCTGGCGATGTTGAGACGGCCGCCGTGATCGGAGATCAGCGTTGCGACGATGTGGAGGCCAAGTCCTGTGCCGCTCTGCACGTTCTCGTCCACTCGGATCAATGGCTTCGTAACGACCTTCAGGTTTGCCTCGTCCATCCCCGGCCCCTCATCAAGGACCGAGATCACTACCGAATCTCGATACCCGTCAAGGGACACTCGGACTCGACCAGTCGTATAGCGAAGTGCGTTGTCGACCAGGTTCTGAACTGCCTGCTCGATAACGAAAGGATCTATCTCACCGTTGACCGGGACGTCGGGCAGGGCAACCTCGAGCCTCTCGACGTCGTAAGGGAACGACTGAACGGCCCTGTCGACAGAGCGACGTACGTCGTGGAGCACCCGACGCACATTGACTCCCTCGAGCTCCACTCGGGCCGCCTCGAGGATGCGTTCTATCAGCATCTTCATCCGACCCCCCTGCTCTTTGATGGCCCGGGCGAACTCCAACTTCATCTCATCGTCGAGCCGATCCCAATGATTGTCCAAGGTCGAGGAGTAGCCGATGATCGACGTCAACGGGGTCCGGAGCTCGTGCGACACGGTCTGTAGGAACCGGGACTTCACGAGGTTGGAAGCTCGCAGGTACGCGACAGAGGCTCGGTCCTTAGCCATCACCTGGGCTCGATCGAGAGCGCGGGCCGCGCCCTCTGCGAACCGGCTGACCACTTCTAGCAGCTGCGGATCATCGGCATCACGAGGAAGGGCGAGTTGGAGCATGCCGATGTCCCGCCCATCCATCTGCATCGGGAAATCCACCATCTCCACGAGATCGAGGGCCGATGCGTCAACGGTGACCGAATAGCGCCGCGCGAGGCTGATCTCGGCGTCGTCCTCATCGAAGGTTCGAACCGAACCTCCTTCGGCCGCCACCAGATCGATCGCAGCATCGAGCACGACGTCGAGCACGTCTTGGACCATCAAAGGAGCATTCAGGCGATCGCCCGCCTCGAGCAGGGATCCGAGAACCTCCAAACGGTTCTGGAGGGCGGTCGCCAGGTTCCGGTACCTCTCGCCTTTAGCGATCGCCGCAGCAACGGCCCTATGACGCTCGATGACAAGTGCGACTAAACCCGCGGCGAGTGCCAGAACCGCTAGAGGGCCATTGATCGCAAAGTCCATGACGATCTGCTTTCGTATGGTTAGAAATAACTAGTCATTTAAGACATCGGCTGAAGGGCTTTGGACCTTGAGGAAGGGAACGACCCTGTGGGGGCGAACCTTTGGGCTCAACACCAACACCCCTGAGATCGGAGAGCTCGCCTTGTTGACGTCAGTCTCACGCAGGATCGCAGTCGCAGCAGTTGCTGCCGCGGTCGTGGCCTCTCTGGCGTCGATCTCGTCTGTGCCTGCAGATGCAACCGAGAAGGGCACTGAGGGAGCCGGAGCCAAGGCGGTTGCCCACTATGCCGGCGCGAAGATCATCCCGGGGAACGACCGGGGGCCGAGCCCGCGTCTTCACCGGGTCGGAATGGGCGCAGGCGAGCCCACCATCGGCGCGACCAATGAAGGCAACGTGTACTTCGTTGCTCTTCCCGGAAGCTCTTCGAAGGTCTTGAAGTCCGCCGACCAAGGCGACACCTGGACCGACATCTCCCCCACGCTTCCGTCGGGACAGAACATCCACAAGGTCTCGCTCGACCCCTACATCTACGTGGACGAGGCCGAAGGCGTCGACCGCATCTTCACGATCGACCTCACGGTGGCATGTAGCTACATGTCCTTCTCGGATGACGAGGGCGAGACGTGGCTCACCAACCCCCTCGCCTGTGGCCGACCGGTGAACGATCACCAGACGCTGTTCTCCGGCCCCCCCAAGTCGAGCATCACCATCGACTACCCCAACGTCCTCTACTACTGCTGGAACGACGTTGCATCATCGTCGTGTTCGAAGTCGATCGACGGCGGTCTCACCTTCCGTCCCACGGGTTTCCCCGCCTACCCAGGCGTGAACAGCGAGGGCGGTTTCTGTGGGGGACTCCATGGCCATGGTCACGTCGATGTACACGGGAACGTCTACCTCCCCCGCGAGTACTGCGGCAAACCTTACGTAGCCATAAGCCGAGACGAGGGCACGACGTGGGAGAACATCCTGGTTGCCCCGAAAGCCGGCGAAGGTTCTGACCCCAGTGTCACGACCGACCGCAAGGGCAATATCTATTACACCTACATCGGCGTCGACCGTCTCCCGTACCTCGTTATCTCTAAGGACGCGGGTAAGTCATGGACCAAGCCGATGATGATCGGTGCTCCGGGTGTGAAGGAAGCGAACCTTCCCTCGATCGACGCGTCGAGCGGCACCCCGGGCAAGATCGCCATCGCCTACTACGGCAGCGACAACTCGCCCTATCAGCGTTGCAAGCCGGACTGTGAAGACAAGATGTGGGACAAGACCACGTGGGACGGGCACATGACGATCAGCGTCAACGCCCTGGACAAGGACCCGATCTTCTACTCCACCACCGTCAACGCCAAGAGCGACCCCTTCAAGCGCAAGCACTGTGGGCCGGGACGCTGCGATACCAACGTCTACGACTTCATCGACGTGCAGATCGCACCCGATGGCCAGGTTTGGGGCGCCTTCGTCGACGGCTGCATCCTGACGTGCCCCACACCCGACGGCCTTCAAGATAGCGGGAACGACGGGGTCGTAGGCCACCTGTTCGGATTCCCACCCCTTCTTTAGGGCAGGAACGCAAGGGGGCTACGGCGAACCCGTAGCTAGTGCCTAGAGACGCCGGAGGTCCCCAGTGATCCGTTATCGCCCCTTCAGAAGTATCGGTACGGCCGCCGTAGCGCTGGCCCTCGTCACTTCGTTCATCGTCGCGCAGGCCCCTCGGCGCGCCACCGCGGCCGTGGGGGATGCAGGAGCCGGAGGCAAGGCCGTCGCTCACTACGCGGGGGGCCGGATCATCCGAGGTAACGATCACGGTCCGGTAGCCAAGCTCTTCCGCATGAAGGACGCGAATGGCGTCCCGGTCAACGCCGGCGAGCCGACCCTCGGCGTCACGAATGAGGACAACGTCTTCTACACCGCGATCCAGGGCAACACCCGCGTCGAGGTCATGCGCTCCACAAACGAGGGCCAGACCTGGGAAGCTGTTTCGCCCAAACTTCCGAACGGGCGCAACGCTCAGTTGGTCTCGTTCGATCCTTACCTCTGGGTGGACGACACCGAGGGCGCCGACAGGATCTTCACGATCGACCTCACCGTCGCGTGTGCGTACCTTTCTTTCTCGGATGACGAAGGCAAGACATGGACGACCAACCCGGTCGCTTGTGGGCGTCCGGTGAACGACCACCAGACACTGTTCTCCGGCCCCCCCGCTATCAGCCCAACCTTGAACTTCCCGAACGTCGTCTACTACTGCTGGAACGACATCGGTTCGTCTTCGTGTTCCAAGTCTCTCGATGGTGGGATCACTTGGGTCCCGACCGGTTCACCTGCGTTCAGCGGTTACGACCCCCAAGCCGAGGATCCCGGAGCCCCCGAAAGCCCGACCGGACACCGGCCCGCGAACTGCGGAGGTCTTCATGGCCACGGACACGTCGGCCAGGACGGAACGGTTTACATCCCTAAGGGTCACTGCGGTCAGCCGTGGCTCGCCATCAGTCACGACGAGGGTGCCACTTGGGAGCGCGTTCAGGTTGCCAACAACGGCGTCGCCGATCACGAGGCATCGATCGCGACGGACGCCAAGGGGAACATCTACTACACCTACGTCGGCAAGGACCGCCTGATCTATCTCGTCACCTCGAAGGATGGGGGCAAGACCTGGTCGAAGCCCAAGATGATCGCAGCCCCCGGTGTGAACGAGTCCGGTATCCCGAGCCTCGATGTGGGCGGTGTCGGCAAGGTCGCGATCGCTTACATGGGAACCACCAACTCACCGGGTCAGCCTTTCCCCGAGTCACCCGGCACCAGTTCGAACCCGGACTGCATCGTCGCCCAGCTGCCCTGTCCCCCACCTGAGGAATACGCGCAGACCACGTGGAACGGTTACATGACGATCTCGTCGAACGCTCTGGACAAAGAGCCGGTGTTCTACTCGTCGACTGTGAACGACCCCAAGGATCCCTTGAAGCGGGGCACGTGTGGGCCGGGCCGATGTGGTCTGCAGATCCTCGACTTCATCGACGTGGTCATCGCCCCGGACGGCGAGGTCTGGACCGCATGGGTCGACGCCTGCGTTCTTGCTTGCGCCGAGAAGGACGGAACCCAGGATTCCGGTTCCGAAGCGGTCGTGGGTCACCTCGTCGGAGGCCCGAACCTCCGCTAACTACTGCCGAGTGCGCATCTCAACACCTGATACGTGTTCATTTGCGCAGTCAGCGGCGCGGGGCAAGGAACTCGAGGATCAGTTCGGCCAGCTCCTCGCCTTTGTCTTCTTGCAGGAAGTGCGACGCGCCGGAGATCGGCACGAAACGAGCTCCCGGGATCCGAGCTGCCATCCGTTCCCCGGCCGCCTGCGGGAAGATCGGGTCGGAATCGGAGAACGCCACCAAGACCGGTGTGCCCCACCCTTCCAGGGCTTCCCTCGTGGCGGTCATGGTCGCGACTCCGGGATCTTCCTCCGACAGCGGCACCAGCAATGGGAATGCAGCCACTCCGGCTTTCGACTCGGTCGTGGGCCACGGAGCTTCGTAACCGGCGATCACTTCTGGGGCAAGGTCGGACACCGTCGAGGCTTGGATGATGACGCCGACGGGCAGGTCCGGGTTCGCCTCGGCGAAGTTACGCCATTGCATGAATGCGGGAGATGGCCAGTTGGGCCCCGGACGCATGATCCCGGTGTTGAGGATCACCAGTCGGGCGAAGTGTTCCGGGTGCTCGACCGCGATACGCAGACCGATCGGTCCGCCCCAGTCCTGCACCACCAGTGTCGTGTCGCGCAGCTCTAGGGCCCGGATCAATTGCAGCAACGAATCGCAATGCCGGTCGTAGCTGTACCAACCGATGTCCGTCGGTTTATCCGAACGACCGAAGCCGATGAAGTCGGGGGCGATCACCCGG
>JAXDJQ010000020.1:0-7223 GCA_034667565.1 Actinomycetota bacterium | reverse complement strand
AGTACGGCGGCGGAGGTGGTGATTACCTCTGCAACATCGTTCTCGCTGAGGAGATGACTCGCAGTGGTTCCGGGGGCATGGCGATGGCCATAGCGGTGCAGACCGACATGGCCGTGCCTCCTCTCTACAAGTTCGGGAACGAGGAACAGAAGAAGAAGTACCTCGTGCCCGCGATCGCGGGGGAGAAGATCTTCTGTCTCGGCATCACAGAACCTGACGCCGGTTCAGACGTGCAGAACATCTCGACCTTCGCCGAGAAGGTCGACGGTGGCTGGATCGTCAACGGCCGCAAGATCTTCATCACGAATGGCAAGCGTGCCCATGCGATGACGTTGGTGGCGAAAACGGATCGCGACGCGGGACACCAGGGCATCTCGCTATTCATCGTCGACACGGACGCTGAGGGCTACAAGGTGGAGAGAACCTTGGACAAGGTCGGGATGCACGCATCAGACACCGGCGAGATCTCCTTCACCGACATGTTTATCCCCGACGAGAACCTGCTCGGCAACCAGGGTGAGGGTTTCTACAACATCTCGTGGGAACTGCAGGGTGAGCGGTTGATCGGTGCCGCGGGGTCGATCGAAGGAGCGCGCAGGGCACTAGAGGGCGCGATCGCTTATGCGCTGCAACGGGAGACGTTCGGGAAGCCGATCGCGAAACACCAGGCCATCCGCCACGAGCTTGCCGACATGGCAACCGAGGTAGAGGCCGCACAGCAGCTCGTCTATGACGCGGCCGTCAAGGTTGCGAGAGGCGAGTATCCGGTGCGCGAGATCACGATGGCGAAGCTGTTGACGGGTGAGGTCGCATTCCGGACCGCCGATCGCGCCTTGCAGATCTTCGGTGGTTACGGATACTCGATGGAGGTGCCTATCCAACGAGGGTGGCGCGACTCGCGGCTGATCCGCATCGGCGGGGGCACCGACGAGGTCATGCGCGAGGTCATCGGTCGGATGGAGGGACTGTGAGACCGGACCCATCTCAGAAACCGTCCGCGCACGCAGACCTCTTCAACTCAGATCACGAAGCACTTCGGACACAGGTCCGCGCGTTCGTCGAGAAGGAATTGCTGCCGAACGCCCAGGAGTGGGAACGCGAGGAGAGCTTCCCGCGCGAGATCTTCAAGCGAGTGGGCGACCTCGGGTTCTTCGGACTCAAATATCCCGAGGATGTGGGTGGGTCGGGCCCCGACTACCTTGCCGACGCGGTAGTCACCGAGGAGTTCGCCAGGTGCGGATCCGCTGGTGTTTCCGCGTCCCTCGGTGGCCACAAGGATCTGGCAACGCTGTATGTCTCCAACTTCGGCAATGCCGAACAGCACAAGAAGTGGCTGACCCCCGCGATCGCGGGCGACATCGTTGGCGGACTGGCAGTGACGGAACCGGATGCCGGCTCTGATGTGGCGGGTATCAAGACAAGAGCCATCCGGGAGGGTGATGACTGGGTCATCAACGGTTCGAAGATGTTCATCACGAACGGAGGTTGGGCCGACTTCATCGTGCTCGCGGCGAAGACCGATCCCGATGCGGGCCATTCCGGCATCACCTTGTTCGTGGTGGACACGGAGACGACCGGGTTCTCGGCGCGGAGGATGCCCATGCTCGGGTGGCGGACCGGTCAGACGGCGGAGCTCACGTTCGAAGACGTGCGCGTCCCCGACTCGAACCGTCTCGGTGATGAAGGGACGGGTTTCCTTGCGATCATGCAGAACTTCGCGTGGGAGCGATTGATCATGTCTCTCGCGCAGGTGGCCGGGGCACAGATGACGTACGAGCTGGCGAAGGCGTACGCCCTGGATCGCACCGCGTTCAAACGTCCCATCGGCAAGTTCCAGGTCTGGCGTCACCGCTTCGCCGATATGGCCACCCGCATCGAAGCCGGCCGGGCCCTCACCTACAGCGCCCTGCGCAAGTACATTGCGGGAGAGAACCCGATCAAAGAGGTCGCGATGGCGAAGTACTACACGAGTGAGGTCGCCTTCAAGGTCGCCGACGAATGTGTCCAGGTCCATGGTGGGTACGGATACATGATGGAGTTCCCCGCGCAACGTGCGTGGCGTGACTCACGCCTTGGCCCGATCGGGGGCGGCACCTCCGAGATCATGAAAGAGATAATCGGCAAAACCCTAGGCCTCTAGGGCAGGGGGTCGTCTTGGGTGGGGACTACGCGGACTATCGACGCTAGCTCGCGGCCCAGGCTTGTGGGGCCCTGATCGGTCTCGATGGTCAGCGGGCCTTCGCGGGGGGCGATGTCTTTGATGCTCACTTCGGCCCCCGGGCGGATCCCGATCTGATCCAAGTACGGGAGCACGTCTTCTTTGACCTCGGAGATCTGTGCGACGACTCCGGCTTCCCCTGCATCGAGTTCGCTCAACCTGCGGAGGTCACGGAGATCTATCGGGCAGATGGGGTGACCGTGGGGGCAGTAGTCGGGGTAGTCCAAGGACTTCGCCATCGCCTCTTCGACCCGGTCCGAGATCGCATGCTCGATCTTGTGCGCTTCCCCGTGGACCTCGTACCAGGCCATGTTGAGCTTCTCGACGAGGAGACATTCGACCAGACGATGCTTCCTGAGCATGGTGTGAGCGAGGCGTCGGCCCTCGGGGGTGAGGTTGATCGCTCCACCCTGTTCCTTGTTGAGGTAGCCCTCGGAGGCGAGCCTCTTGAGCATCTCGGAGGCGGACGGCAGGGAGACCTCGAGGATCCGGGCAAGCACCGTCGCGGTGATCCGCTCGCCGTCTTCCTCGAGGCGCTTGACCTCTTCTAGGTAGTCCTCGACCCCCCTCACAGGACCCGATCCTACGAGAGGTGATCGGACGAACACGCCCTGTGAGCAGGACTTTTGTGATTAGCCGCCTAAGAAATGGGTGTGCTACGGTCCCTCGACGTGTCTATAGGGCGCACTTTTCGGGCGGCTCGCGCGGCGGCCGCTGCAGCCCTCCTGCTGGGAGCTGCGATCCCCATCGTGGGGGGATCTGCATCCGGCGCGGAGACCATCGGCGATCTGAAGGCCAGGCTGGCTGTTGCACAAGCGCGCCTGGACGAGTCCACCGCGAAGATCGAGGACCTCGAAGACGTACTCGAGCACGCCAACAACAAGGTCGCAGAGACGCGTGCACGGATGGCGGAGCTTCAGAAGAAGGACGCGAAGCTAGAAGCCGAGGTCGTCGAGCGCGCCAAGCTCCTTTACATGTCCGGGCGAGGCGACATGCTCGAGGCGTTGTTCGGTTCCGACACATTCGCCGAGTTGTCTGAAGCGGCCGAGATGTTGTCGCAGGTCAACCTCGATGACGCCGACGTATTCATTGAGCTTGCGCGGTCACGTGCCGAGCTGATCAAACTGCAAGACTCCCTGCTGGCCGAGAAGGACGAGTTGAAAGCTTCCTTCGAGCGGTTGAAGGCGGAACACGCGAAGCAGCAGGAGATGTTCGATAGCATCTCCGCCGACTACGAGAGCCTTCAAGATCGGGTGGCAGGACCATCGGCACCATCCGCGGCCCGGATCCGAAGCACCGGTGGGATGTTCTGCCCGGTGGGTGGACCGACCTCGTTCGTCGACAGTTGGGGTGCCCCCCGCGCCGGCCATACCCATCAAGGCGTCGACATGATGGGGTCTTACGGCACCCCTCTGGTTGCGATCGTGTCGGGAACGATCACTTACGCCGCGTACGACGGTTCGGGAGGCAACATGATCTTCCTGTCCGGTGACGACGGGAATGCCTACTGGTACATGCACAACCAGCAGAACTATGTGACCGGTGGTCATGTGACGGCAGGCCAGACGATCGCCGCACTCGGCGACACCGGCAACGCGGCCGGTACCCCTCACCTGCATTTCGAGTACCACCCAGGCGGTGGGAGCGCTGTCAATCCCACTCCGCTCGTAGCTTCCATCTGCTAGCTCACCTCTAGTGGATCCGCTCATCATCACCGTTGCCGGGATCGGCGCAGAGCTCACGCGCGAGCAGCAACCGCACCTACCGATCACCCCCGACGAGATCGCAGCCGACGCTGGCGCCTGTGAGGCAGCGGGAGCGTCGATCTATCACCTTCACGTGCGCACGGCGGATGGCTCCCCAACCATGGATGTGGGCGTCTATCGCGGCGCACTAGAAGCGATACGAGCAGGATCGAACATGATCGTTCAATTCAGCTCCGGGGGTGCGGTCGGTGACGACGTCGAGGCTCGCATCGCACCCCTCGACCTACAGCCTGAGATGGCGACCCTGACGACCGGAACGGTCAACTTCGGCGATGAGGTCTTCTCCAATCCCGTTCCACTGATCAAGAAGATCTACGCCCGCATGCTCGAGCTTGGGATCGTTCCGGAATACGAGATATTCGAGCCCGGGATGATCGCGACCGCAGAGCGCGTGTACGAAGAGCTCCGCGGCTCCCATCACCGCCACTTCGACTTCGTTCTGGGTGTTCCCGGAGCGATGCCGGCCTGGCCGGATGCCTTGGACTACCTGACTGCCCACCTCCCTGAAGGAGCCACGTGGAGCGCAACAGGCATCGGGGGCTCCCATCTCGGAGTGGCCGAAAAGACGATCTCGATGGGGGGCCACGTTCGGACCGGGTTCGAGGATGTCCGGTGGTTCGAGAGGGGAGAGCTCGCGACCTCGAACGCGCAGCTCGTCGGAAGGGTCGTGGAGATGGCGCGCAGCTCGGGACGAAGGGTCGCTTTTCCCGATGAGGCACGCGCCGTCCTGGGCCTTAGGCAGTAATCTCTTCCAATGGCAGATCAACGACGTTTGGCCGACCGTGTCACCGACCCCACCTATGTGGTCGACCTGGAGTCGAAGTCCGCAGACGATCTCAAGGAGATGCTTGCGGAGTGCATGGAAGCCGAGAACGAGGTCTCGTTCGAGCGCAAGCTATGCCAGGGGCGGGTCGACATCCTCAAGGCTGAGCTATCACGACGTCAAGAGGGCGGTGACGTTGGTGATCTCGTCTCCCGGCTCCCGCAGATTCTCGCCGGTGAGGAACCGAGAGAAGACAGCGGTGCCCTTCCTTCCCGGGCACCGGACTTCTCTATCCCACGTAATGCAGATATCCCCCGACGACGGGTCGAAGAGATCGTGGGCGAGCAGACCTTGGCTCGGTTACCGCAGCTGCCCAACGAAGAGATCGGCTCAGTGATCCAAGCTCTCACCGAGCATGAATCGACGCTGTCGTCGCGTCGCAAGGCCCTTCATGACGTGATCGACGTCTTACAGGCAGAGAACGTTCGACGGTTGAAGAGTGAGGCAGACAGCTCGGCTTTGGGGTAGGAGCTAGCCCGCTCTAGTTGTTCTTGTTCCGGCGACTTGCGAAGAAGCGCTCGAATCCCTTGCGACCTTTTCCGTGACCCTTGTGCGTGCCGTGGCCCTTGTGCTTGCCTCCGTGATCACCGCGGCTCTCGTGATGGGCCTCGTCCTTGTGGTCATGTTTCTTCTTGTCGTGGTCGTCGTGCTTCCAGCCATGGTGGTCGCTCTTGTCCTTGCCGTGGCTCTTTTCCTTGCCTTCGTGCTTGTCTTTCTGGTCGTCGCGGGAGCCACCGCCATCTCGGAGTGTGTCGGCGACCGCGCCCTTCTTCGGAAGGCGGAAGCCGTCGTGTTGCCGAACCTGTCGGGCGGGCGCCTTTGCGGCGTTCGTGCCCTGGAGGTTGGACGTGGAGGAAGGAGCGGGCGGGGCAACCTGAGCCGCCACGATCTCTTCCTGGGGGGTTGGTACCGACGCAGTCTTCGGGGGAGCGGCGGGCGTCATGTCGGGAAGTACGACGGGCCTTGCGTTTGACGTCGGCGGTCCGCTCGCGGTGACGCCACGGCCGCGGTCGGGATCGTCGAAGGCGCTGCGGAAGGCGATCGTGGAGAAGGCCAACAGGCTCCCTGCGACGAGCGCGGCGAGAGCGGCCTGCGCCAATGCTGCCGGCCGGGAGGAGCTCGATCCGCTCTTGTGATCCATATCCATAACGTTCGCCGTTTCTTACCCTCATCCTGCTGCTCTATGCATTCAATCCACTACGTTCCGTAACCGTACTATGTCTTGAAATCTAATTTCGTCCCATTTTGGCCCGATTCACTTGCTCGGGCCCATCGACCAAGTTACCCCTTCCCACGTTACTGTCTGCTTGCAACTGTTATGCAAAAATGTTATGAATGCTAGCGACAGGGCGAAGGAAGAGAGGGGAACGATGGCCACCGGCCGTATGAAGCTCGGCGAGCTCGGCGAGTTCATCAGAGAGCAACGCCGTTCCTCACGATTGTCTCTTCGCAAGCTTTCTGACCTTGCCGGGATCTCTAACCCGTACCTATCCCAGATCGAGCGAGGCCTTCGGAAGCCGTCTGCGGAGATCCTGCAGGCGATCGCGAAGGCCCTCCGGATCTCGGCGGAAACGTTGTACGTCCGGGCCGGGATCCTGGATGAGGACCGCGAGCACGACCTCGTGGCTGAGATCTTGAAAGACGGTTCCATCACTGAACGACAGAAGCAGGTCTTGATCGATGTGTATAGGTCCTTCAGCGATGAGGACTCACCGGTGGCTAAGGCAGCTTCGATCAAGGACATCACTGATGAGTAAAGACGTGACGGGAACGTGGAGCAACCCTCTTCACCCCCCCACCCGGCGCTGGGTGGCTGCTGCAAACGCACAGGCCCCCCAGCGAGCCTCTGTGTTCCCGTCATCTGTTCTTCCCCAACTAGCTAGATGAAGGAGGTGAATCGAATGGCGAAGACTCAAGAGTTCCTCTACGCGGTCGTAGGCGCAGGTGATTTCGCGATCGACAAGGCGCGTGATCTGCGCAATATCGACTCGAAGTCGGCCATCAACGTGTACTCGGATTTCGTGACGCGCGGTCAGTCGCTGTCGAAGAAGATCCGAAACTCGGCTCCTTCCAAGCAAGCTGTGGCGCAGACGAAGACGGCCCGCACGCAGGTGAAGGCCGCCGCAACGAGCGTCTCGAAGGCGATCCGCGCGAACGCCTCTGGCTCCACGAAGAAGGCTGCGGACCAGACCAAGGTCGCTCGTGCTCAGGTCAAGGCTGCCTCGACCAGTGTCACGAAGGCCGTCAAGGCCAACACCAAGGCAGCGCGCTCGGCTGCCGAGAAGGTCGTCAAGGCTTCCTAGGCGTTCAAGAAGAAGCGCGTAGGCCCGCCCTGAGAGGGCGGGCCTCTTCGCGTGGTGGGAGGAGGAACAACGACCAGGAACCGGGCGTTAGCCCCTAATGTGGACGCCACCAT
>JAXDJQ010000019.1:0-5663 GCA_034667565.1 Actinomycetota bacterium | reverse complement strand
CGGGCGAAGGGATTCGAACCCCCAAGCTCTTTCGAGCACCGGCACCTAAAGCCGGCGTGTTTGCCAGATTTCACCACGCCCGCGCGGCGTCACGCGAATCCTACGGGCCGGCTCGGCACGTGGGACTAAGGTCCGCCCGTGGTTGAGAATCTTCGGGTCGATCATGTGATCTTCGGCACCGTCGACATGGAACGAACTGCCGCGGAAATCCTCGAGAGGCACGGACTTGCTTCCGTTGTCGGCGGCAGGCACGAGGGCCGCGGCACCGGGAACCGCATCGTGCCCCTGGGCTCCGCCTACCTCGAGCTGATGGGCGTAGTCGACGAGGCCGAGGCGGCGAACCATCCCTTCGGGCGCTGGTTCACCGAGCAGATCTCTGACCGCGATCGATTCCTCATGTGGTGCATCGGCACCGACGACATCGACGCGGTTAGCACCCGGCTCGGGTTGGAGGTCGAGGAGTGGACGAGGGCGACACCAGACGGAGCGATCCTCTCGTGGCGACTCGCGGGACTCGAGATCTCCAACGAGCACCCCGAGATCCCGTTCTTCATCCAGTGGACGGTGCCCGAAGAGTTGCATCCGAGCAAGGCCCGCGCCCTGCATCCGAACGTTCCGTCGGGCTACGCAATGATCACGCTCGCCGGCGACCACGCGCGTGTGCAGCGATGGATCGGCGATTCGGACCTACCGGTACGGTTCACAACCGGCAAGCAAGGAGTCGTAGACGTGACTATCGCCACTGATCGAGGGGAGATCGCGCTGCCATGAGCACCACAGGCGAACCCCTTCCCGAGACACCCGGCGCCCAGCCTCCTCGCCGGGGTCTCCGACGCGTCTTCGGGTCGGGCGAGTCGCTCGGGACGAACTACCGGAAGCTCTGGACAGCTTCCGCGATCTCTAACCTCGGCGATGGGGTGCGATGGACCGCATTGCCCCTCCTCGGAGCATCGATCACACACGATCCCGCGAAGATCGCTGCGATCGATCTCTTCTCCACACTGCCGTGGTTCCTGTTCGCCCTCATCGCAGGCGCACTTGTCGATCGATGGGACAAGCGCATGGCGATGGCCATCGCGAACGGCATCCGATTCCTGCTCGTGCTCGGTCTTGCACTGGGCACACTCTGGGGTAACGTTTCCCTCGTCCTCCTGTACGTCATCGGCTTCCTACTCGGGTGCTCGGAGACGATCTTCGACAACTCGGCACAGACGATCCTTCCTGCGATCGTCCGAAAGGATCAGCTCGAGAAGGCGAACGGTCGCCTCTACGCAGCGGAGATCATCAACAACCAATTCGCCGGGCCCCCACTTGGGGGGTTCCTGTTCGCTGCAGCAGCTGCCGCTCCCTTCTTCCTAGATTCGGCGTCGTTCCTGATCTCCGCCCTCCTGATAGCGGTCCTGGTTGGATCCTTCCGCTCGCCTCGTGATGAAGCGTCGGGACCGACGACGATCCGGAAGGACATCGCGGAGGGACTGAAGTGGTTGTGGAACCACCGCTTGATACGAACGCTCGCGATCATGCTCGGGATCTGGAACGGCGTGTCGATGGCGGGCTTCGCGATCTTCGTTCTCTACGCGCTGGAAATCCTCGGACTCAACGAGGTGGGTTACGGGGTTCTGCTCGGCGCCAGCACTGTCGGAAGCCTCGTCGGGAGCATGGCCGCGTCGCGTCTCAGCAAGGCCGGCGCAGGTACCACCCTGATCGCGATGGTCTTGCTCGGCGCGCTCTCCTCACTCGGGATCGGGCTGTCGTCCTCGGCGATCGTCGTAGGGCTCATGTCGGCGATATTCGGCTTCACGTCGGTGGTTTGGAACGTCATCACCGTGTCACTGCGCCAAGCGATCATCCCGAGCCGGTTGCTGGGCCGCGTCAACAGTGTCTACCGCTTGCTCGGGTGGGGCTCGATGCCTATCGGCGCCGCGATCGGTGGAGTGATGGGTCAAACTCTCGGCCTCCGCTCACCATTCTTCATGCAGGCGATCATCCTCGTCATCATGGCCATCGTGGTCCTACCGATCATCAACAACAAGACGATCGCCGCAGCGCGCGCGGCCGCGGAAGACTCATGAGCGACCTCGCGTCCTTCCTAGAAGTCGCTACACAAGTTGCTGAGCTCGGCGGCCGGATCGCGATGGAACACTTCGGTAAGGACCCCGAACGCAAGAAGAAAGAAGACGGCACCTGGGTAACGGAAGCCGACTGGAAGGCCGAAGCGCAGATGCGCTTGCGCCTAGCGCGCACCTTCCCCGACCACAACATCCTGGGAGAAGAAGAGGGGCTGACCTCTGCCGGCGGTGGGCCTCCCCGAGCCGGCGCACCGACGTGGGTCTTGGACCCGATCGACGGTACGAACAACTTCATGGCGGCCATCCCGGCGTGGGCAACCTTGGTTGGCTTGAAGATCGACGGCGTGTCCTCTGTTGGCGTCGCTCACGCACCAGCGTTGGGTGAGACCTACGACGGAGCGATCGGGCTGGGGGCGAGGATGAACGCGGCGCCGATCCGAGTAGACCCGATCGACGACGTCTCGGAGGCGACGGTCCTTTTCGCCGATGCAAGCAGTTTCCGCGTAGCAGGACTCGACGAGTTCTTCGAGCGCCTGATCAATCGGTGCTTCAGAAGCCGGGGGTTCGGTGATTTCTGGGGCCACATGCTCGTTGCTCGAGGTGCGGCCCACGTGATGGTGGAAACGTCATTGCGGGAATGGGATGTCTGCGCCTTGCAAGCGATAGTCGCGGAAGCCGGAGGCAAGCTGACCCAGATAGATGGTTCGGCGTGGATAGACAAGGCCTCTTGCCTTACGACGAATGGCGTCCTGCACGATGAAGTTCTTCGGCTAGCGCGCGGAATGCCCGGCCGCGATGGCTGAACGCCAGCTTCTCCTCTAGCGGGATCTCTCCCATCGTGCGCGTCTCCCCCTCGGGGATCACGTGCGGGTCATACCCGAAGCCCAACTCGCCACGGCCCACGAGAACGACGTGACCCTCGCAGGTGCCGTCGGCCATCAACTCCTTCCCATCGGGGAAGACGGCAACGGCGACACACCGGTAGCGGCACGTGCGGTCGGCCGCCGGAACGCCTCGGAGTGCTTCGATGAGCTTCTCGTTGTTCTCGTCATCGGTTGCACCGTCGCCCGCATAACGGGCCGAGCGAACACCGGGAGCGCCATCCAGAGCGTCGACCTCTATCCCCGAGTCGTCGGCGATCGCCGGAAGTGCGGTTGCAGCAACGACTGCACGGGCCTTGGCCAGCGCGTTCTCGGTGAATGTGTCGTACGGCTCCGCGAGCTCTAGGTCTGGGGCGATGTCATCGAGTGCCACAAGTTCGAACTCGGGCAACAGCAGGGCAACCTGCGTGGCCTTGTGCGGGTTGCGGGAGGCGAAAACAGCTCTCAGATCGACCGCTTTCAGACCGACAAGGCCTTCTCTTGGTGCTGCAAGAGCTCTCTGATCCCGTTCTCCGCCATATCGATCAACGTGTTGAGCTCGTCTCGATCGAAGACACCCTTCTCGGCGGTGCCTTGGACCTCGACGAACTTCCCCGTGCCGGTCATGACCACATTCATGTCCACCCCGGCGTTGGAATCCTCGTCGTACTTCAGGTCGAGGACCGGCGTGTCCTCGACTATGCCAACGCTGACGGCTGCCACCGACGTGTGGATCGGATCGGTCTTGAGCTTTCCTTCGGCGAGCATCCACCGGATCGCGCTGGCGAGAGCCACGTATCCACCCGTGATCGAGGCAGTGCGCGTCCCCCCGTCGGCCTGAAGAACGTCGCAGTCGATCAGGACGCTCCATTCCCCCATGACCGTGAGGTCGGTGACTGCACGCAACGAGCGCCCGATCAACCTCTGGATCTCCTGGGTGCGCCCTCCGACGCGTCCCCGGTTCACCTCGCGATCGACCCGTTGGTCGGTAGAACGTGGAAGCATCGAGTACTCGGCCGTTACCCATCCCCAACCCTTGCCCTTGAGCCACCGAGGCACGCCCTCTTGAACGCTCGCGGTACAGATCACCTTCGTATTCCCCATCGTGACGAGGCAGGATCCTTCCGCGTTCGGCATGAAACCCGGTTGCATCTCTACAGCGCGTAGATCGCGCGGCCCGCGTCCGTCCGTGCGTTCATATGTCATTCAAGCTCCAGTCTCGAACCGTCTTCGGCAAGCTCGACAGCGACGCCATCGGCCGCGCCCTTGGCTTCTGCAAGTGAAAGCGCCAGATCTCGATCATTGGGCAGGTGCGTGAGCACCAGTCGCTTGGCCCCTACCCGCGCGGCGATGGCTCCCGCTTGAGACGCGCGCAGGTGTCCGTCCCAAATCTCGTCGGAATCCTGTGATGTTGCCTCACATACGAACAGATCGGCGTTGCCCGCGAGGGCCTCGAAGTCGGCCCCCTCACCGGTATCCGAGGAGAACGCCACGACGGCACCCCCGTGCTCGATCCGAACGCCGAGGGTTGGTTCGGGGTGGGCCATATCGATGAGAGACACCCGGGCAGAACCGATCGTTAGTTCGCTCGCCTGGGTGATCGGGGTCAGGTCGAAGGCTTCGGTGATCCCCTGTGCGAATGCGATCAGACGATCGATCGTCTCTTTGGGGGCCCACAGAGGTATCCGTGGGAGCGGTTCCGCTTGTCCGTACATGCGAGCGTGATAACCCTGCAAGACATCCGTCGTGTGATCGGGGTGACCGTGGGTGATCAGAACCCCACCGATCTTCGAATAGTGGATCACCCTCTGGAGGTTCAACCAGCTGCCCCCACCGGCATCGAGCCAGATATAGGTGCCGTCCATCTCCAGAAGGTAAGAGGCGCACGCGCGCTCGGTGGTTTGGAAGCGACCAGAGCTCCCCAGGATCGTGACGCTCAGACTCACGGGTTGTCCCACGGTCGGTGTTCGACCTGAGTGAACTCCGGTCCAAGGAATCGAGTCCCCAGCTCCGTAGATATCCCGGCCTCGCTCGAGGAGATGAAGCGGTGTTGCCCCGAACGATCCGGAGCGTTGAGCAACCCATCGTTGCGCAGCTTCGCGAACACCTCGTTCGCGGTTGCTTCGGCGCTCGACACCAGCACAACTCCCTCCCCCATCACGTACTGGATGACCCCGGACAACAGAGGGTAATGCGTGCACCCGAGGAGAAGCGTGTCGATGTCCTCGGCCCTCAGGGGGGCGAGGTAATCCTCGGCGGCATCGACCACTCGATCAGACGTCGTGTCGCCTCTCTCCACGAATCCCACGAAGCGGGGGCACGCCTGCGAGATGAGGGTGACGTTCGCCCGGCTCGCGGCCACCGCATCGTCGTAGGCCCCGGACTTGACCGTGACCTCCGTACCGATCAACCCGATGCGACGGTTCCGGGTTGCCGCGATCGCAGCGCGGACACCAGGTTCGATGACACCGATCACTGGGACGTCGTAACGATTCCGCGCGTCCGCCAGGGCGGTTGACGATGCTGCGTTGCAGGCGATCACGAGAAGTTTCACGTCCTCCTCGACGAGGGAATCCATGATCTCCAAGGCGAACTTGCGCACCTCTTGTTGGGGACGAGGGCCGTAGGGACATCTGGCGGTATCTCCGAAGTAGATGAGGTCCTCGTTCGGCAGCAGATCCATGACGGCCCGGGCAACCGTCAAGCCGCCGACGCCGCTATCGAACATGCCGAT
>JAXDJQ010000018.1:0-6697 GCA_034667565.1 Actinomycetota bacterium | reverse complement strand
CGGGCCATTCCTCGACGTCGGTGTCTTTGCCTTTGAGGTAGCGGTCGAACCACGCGGTGACCATGTCGTACCAGTCGGCACGCGCCCACGTCGGTTCGACGGCGGAGTGGGCGCCAGGGAACGCGTGGTTCCACACGCCGAACAGACCCTTGTGCGGGGTCGTCTTCGGCAGACGGTTGAAGAATCCGGCCAGAGTGATGTCTTGGACGTTGAAGTCGCGCAATCCGTGCACCATCAATGTCGCTGCTTTGACGTTGTCTGCACCTTGGCGGAGCTCGCGGTCCTTCCAGTACTGGGTGTAGTCGCCGTTGACGTTGCCTGACTCACCCAGCACCTCGCCCTGGCATTCGAGTTTCTCGGGATAGTGCTGCGGAGCGGGCTCTTGGCCCGGCATCATGCTGACGAGGGCGAAATAGTCGGCGTTGCCGAGGGCCGTGGCGCCGGTCCATGGCACGCCGTCCATGTAGTTCCAGTCGTACTGGCTACCGACCGACGCGGTCGGGATGATCGCCTTGAGATACTTCGTCTTCTGGGGATTGCCAAGACCGGCTGTAGATATCTGGGTCTCGGCGTCGTAGCTCGCGCCGTACATGCCGACGCGACCGTTCGTCCACGGCGCATCGTGACCGAGGTACTCGACGACGTTCGCTCCGTCTTTCCACTGGTTGGCGGCGGTCTGCTCTAGGCAACCACCGGATTCACCCGTGCCACGTACGTGATGCTGAGCGACGGCGAACCCGCGGGCGTTGAAGTACTCGATGAAGCTCGGCAGCGATCCAGCCGGGTATTCCTCCACCCCCTGGCTCACGTACGGGGTCATGATGAGGATCGTCGGGATGTGCGCGGGCGGGGTGTGACCGTCTTTCGCCTCTGGCAACCACGTCTCGACGTAGAGGTCGGTCCCGTCATGCGCGGTGACGTAATGCTGCTGCTTGTCGGGGTCGTCGCTCGGAGGCTTGGAGCCGTAAAGCGGCTGCGAAAGCGGCTTAGGCGCCCACGCCCGGCCCTTGTCCGGAGCAGAGGCTGCGAGCGCACCGGCAGGCCAGAGGAGCCCACCGAGCAGGGCAAGCGCCAGGGTGAGCCGAAAGGTCCTCATGAAGAAATGATTCTCCCTCGGCCTCACCCATCCTGCTCACCACATGGCGCCGAGGATGGCTCCCATCACCGCGAGCGTCACGATCTGGTTGGCGCTTGAGATCCACGACACGGTTCGATTGCGTTGCTCGTACATCATGGTGATCACGATGTAGGAAACGACCGCGGCGGCGACGAGCAGACCGATCTTGGCTCCGCTCGCAACGTCGGGTGAATCGGAGAGGCTCAGAAGCAACGCGAGCGCGATCGCGGTGACCACCGAGCACAGGATCCCGACACCGATCGCGGCCCCCACACCGGACGTGTCAGCCCCTTCCTCGACCCCCATCGCGGCCCGCCACGGCTTCCCGAAGAGCGGTCCGTACCAGAGGAACCCGATGACCTGCGCTGCGACAACCGCTACCAGAACACCAACCCAAGGGATCGTTCCCCAGTCCGGCATGGCTTGCCCCCTTCCAAGAGCTCGCTACGTTGTTTCAGTCTAGGAAGGCGGGGCCGCGTTCTTACGGCATTCGAGGCCCGGGAAGCGTCCTCATCTACGCTTGAGAGGTGCTCTTAGCCGTCTTCTTCGCCGGACTTCGTCACGGGTTCGACCTCGACCACATCGCGGCCATCACAGACATCTCTTCCTCTCAGATCGACCGCCGGCGCTCGATGGTTCTCGGAACGATCTACGCGGTTGGGCACGCGGTCGTTCTCGTGATCCTCGGCGCGATAGCGGTGGTCGCCGGCCGGCAGATCCCGCGTTCGTTCGACGAGGTGATGGGCCGGGTGATCGGCGCGACGTTGATCCTGCTGGGGATCTACGTCATCTACTCGCTCGCTCGTTTCGGCCGCGCTGCGCACCTCCGAAGCAGATGGATGGTCGTGTTGGCCGGTATCAAGCGGACCGTCGCATGGATCCGCCGCACCCCCGTGCGCGAGGTCGAGATCTCACACGAGCACGCGCATCCTGTCGCAGGCCATCACCACGACCATGACATCGTCCATCCCGTTGTGTCTGCGGAGAAGCCTGGTGCCGTCTTGACCACGACGACGCACTCGCATCCCCATAGCCACGTCGTTCGTGCCCCTACCGATCCCTTCGCCGAATACGGACCGTGGACCTGTTTGGGGATCGGGATGATCCATGGTGTGGGGGCCGAGACTCCGTCGCAGGTTGCCCTGTTCACCGCGGCAGCCGGCGTCACGGGCGCGCTCGGAGGGCTACCGATCCTGCTTTCGTTCGTTGCGGGGCTATTCCTCGGGAACTCGTTGCTCGTTGTCAGCGCGGCCGGGCTGTCGAGTGGTCGACGCTTGCCTTCTATCTACTTTGTGGTTGCGGTCGCATCGGCGATCGTGAGCCTCGTGGTCGGCTCGATCTACCTGTTCGGCTAGCGCGCGTACTTGCGGCCCGCAGCCGCCATCTTCTGCTGACCGCCAGACGTGATCGGGCGACCATGGCCGAAGCCGACCATCTCGTAGCGGTGCTTACTGAGCGACACGAAACTCTGTTCGGCCCCGGTGAAATTCTCGTTGATCGGAGTGATGTCGGGCTTCAGAAGGAGGTTCACCGCAGCGTCACCGGTGAAGAGAAAGCCACCGTGGATCGGCATCAGGAACGCGACGTGACCTGCGGTGTGGCCGGGTGTCGCGATGACCTTCGTTCCATCGCCCAGGGTGTGACCGCCGATGACCTCTTCGTGTACCGGCGCAGGTGTTTGCGCCGCGGTGCTTCCGAGTCGGACGAAGATCTCGCCGAGCAGCCCGCGCTTCTCCTTCGGCGGGGTGGCGGCTCCGGAGCGGATCACTTCGGCTTCGCTGGCGGGAGCGAACACTTGCGCCTGCGTTAGCTCGGCTAAACGGGCCAGGCCCCCAACGTGATCGTTGTGATAGTGCGTGACGTAGATAGCGCGTATGTCCGCGGGCGTGTGCCCGGATTCTTCGATGCCCGCGATGACCTTGTCGGTTTTCTCGCTGACCCCGGCGTCGACTAGGACGACGCCATCGTGCTCGACGATGAAGACGTTCCCGAGCGCGACGACCTGCCAAACCCCATCCACAACCTTCTTAGCCACGGCGTGGATATTAGGAGGTGTTCCGGGGTGTTTGGTTCAACCTTTGGTCACGTCGACGATGTCGGCGTTCAGGTGCGTGATCAGTTCTCCGGCGTTGATGTGGAGGTTGACGCCATGAGCACCGCCACCGATGGCGACCTTCGCCTCTTTGTCTATCGAGGCGTCGGCGATCACGGGCCATGCTTTCGTCGAGCCGAACGGAGTTATCGCACCTCGCTCGTAGCCGGTGGCCTCGGTGGCCTCTTCTTTCTCGGGCAGCGAAAGGCGAGAAACGGCGAGGTGCTTGCGCAGCTTGCCCCAATCGATATTCCGCCCCCCCGGCACAAGCACGAAGAGGTAGTCGTTCTCGCCCCGCCGGATCACGATCGTTCGCAAGAGCTGATGCAGCTCGATCCCCTGGAATTTCGCACTCTCCTCGGCGCTGGTCGCCCGCTCGGTCCGAAGGACCTCGAATGCGAGCCCGGATCCTTCAAGAGCTTCCAGGGCTGGCGTGTCTGTCATCCGCCAAGCCTGCCTCATCTACCGAACATGGGGCCTCAGGGATCCTCCTAAGACCGCGAAAACTGATTCCTGTCGCACCCCTCCGCTACGGTCTTCATACAAACCACTCAGCGGAGGGCAGTAGCTACGGGCATCACCTTGGATCGAGATCAGCAACGCGTCCTGGACCACACCACCGGGCCTCTGGAGGTCCTCGGGGGGCCGGGCACCGGCAAGACACGGGTGCTCGAGGAGCGTTTCATCTCGCTATCTCGGACCGGCGTAGGCCCGGACCGGATCCTGTTCCTGGTCCCGAACCGGGGCCAGAAGATGGCCTTGCAGGATCGGCTCACGCGCCGGCTCTTGTCCGACGAGGGCTTCCCCGCTCTTATCGAGGTGCCCGTCTACACGTGGCACGGCCTTGCGTACCACCTGGTGTCGCGTCATTACGACAAGCTCGATTACACCGAGCCCCCGGTGTTGCTGACCAGCCCCGAGCAGTGGGGCGCGATCCGCGATGCCCTGGCGGACGAAGCCCCGACGAACTGGCCGCATCACAAGCACCTGCTGAAGAACCGCGGTTTCGTCGACGAGGTCGTCGACTTCTTCATCCGGGTGGGCCAACGCGCGATGGACACGTCCGACCTCGAGCCATTGAAGAACGTGCGTCCGGCGTGGGCCGAACTGATCGAGTTCTACAAGCGTCACCACACCGCTCTGCGTCAGCGCTCGCGTGTCGACTATCCGACCTTGATGCGTGACGCGACCGAGCTGATCGCGAACTACGACGACGTTCGTGAGTCGCTGCAGCGCCGTTTCCAGCACATCCTGGTCGATGACGGTCAGGAGCTAGCTCTGGTCCAGCAGCGCTTGTTGTTGTTCCTCAGCGGGACGCCGGCCGATGCAGTAGCCGACCGCTCGCTAGTCCTTGCCGGCGATCCCGACTCGGCCATCGAGACATTCAGGGGGGCCGAACCGGACTGGATCGACGACTTCGCGAAGGAGTTCGGCGAGCACGACACCGTCACGCTGTCCACCTCGTACCGGCTCGGGCCGGAGCTCGGAGACGCGGTCGCGAAACTGATCAGTAGGAACGGCGAGCGGTCACACCGTCCGACGAGATTCGCCGGCGAGGCCGGGCTCGAGGTGAAGCGCTTCGGCAACCTCAACGCCGAGGTCGACGCGGTCGCCCGCGACATCCGCATGGCGCACCTGCAAGACAAGATCCCATACGAGGACATGGCGATCCTGCTGACAAGCCCGCGCTCGATGCTCCCAGCTCTAGAGCGCGCTCTCGATGCATTGGAAGTGCCATTCTCGTTGCTCGCTCCAGACCGGCCTCTTGGCCGGGAACCCATCGTGCGCGCGTTCGCCGATCTCGCTCGGCTCGCGTTCGCGGACGGGCCCGATGCGGATGACGTGACGAACCTGTTGCGTTCACCCTTGATCGACCTCGACGATTCCCAGGTGCGTGAGATCGAACGGCTCGCGCGCATCAACGGGCTGACGGTCCTGAGCGTGGTCGAGGGTCCGGATCAGGTCGACCTCGAGGGTCACGTCGTTACCAAGCTCGTGGAGCTACGCGAGCTGCGCGACGCGTTGCGCGACAAGAAGGACGCTCCCGCCGACGAAGCGTTCTGGGTCGTGTGGGAACGGTCAAGCTTCTGCGGCGAGCTCCTCGAACGTGCACGCAAGAGCCCCGACGATCCGGCACATCGTGATCTCGACGCGCTGGTGGCGTTCAGCAAAGCCGTCGGACGGTTCGTCGAGCGCCGCCGGGGGACCGGCACTTTCCGTCAATACCTCGAGGGGATCGGACGCGCCGACTTCGGCTCGGACCCCTGGCTCCCGCCCGAGCGTTCCGGGGGCGGCGTCAACGTCGTCTCCTTCCACGGGGCCAAGGGCAAGGAATGGTCGGTCGTGGCGGTTTGCGGCGTGGTCGAGGGCTCGATCCCGAAGGGTCGGCGCGCGACGGGGCTGTTCGACCCCTACTTCCTCGATGAGACCGACCCGATCTCGCGTAACCGTAAGAACGAGATGGAAGACCGCAGGGTCTTCTACGTCTCGACCACGCGGGCGAAGAAGCGATGCATCGTCACGACATCACCGGGTCCGTCGCGCCGCGGCGAGCCGTCGCGCTTCATCGAGGACCTCACGGGCTCTATCCCCGAGGTCGAGAGTCAGGTCGACATGCCCCCCTTGACTTTCAACGAGGCTGCGGCGCGGCACCGCAAGGTCCTCGCGGACGTCACCGCCTCGCCCGACGAGCGCGTGGCGGCTCTCACCGCCATCACGCGTATCTGCCAGCTCGATCCCTCGTGCGCCTCCGCCCTACCGAGCGAATGGTGGTGGCGCTGGGACTGGTCCGAGGGCGTGCTTCCGATCCGCGTCCAGCAGGCCGACCCCGACGACGACCTGCCGCACGACAAGCTCCGCACCAGCTACTCGCGCATATCGACCTATGACAATTGTGGATTGCAATACCTGTTCGCGGTCGTCCTCGGCCTTGACCCGGAGAGTTCGCACAACATGGCCTTCGGGTCGTGGATCCACAAGCTGTTCGAAGAGATCGAGCAGAAGAAGTTCGCTCCCGGCGACTGGGATGCCCTAGGCGCGCGTTATCGCGAGCTGTTCGACCCCACGGTGTTCCCGAACAAGGCCATGGCGAACCAGTTCTGGCGCGACGGACAGCTGATGATCGAGCGTTACATCAACTACCTCAACCCGGGTCAGTCGGCGATGGTCGAGAACAGCTTCAGGGTCGAGCTCGATGGGCACCGCATCACAGGACGCATCGACAGGATCGATCAGGTCAAGCACAACAACAAGGACGGCGAAACGGTCACGACGATCGAGATCACCGACTACAAGACCTCTCGTAACCCGATCCACTGGAACGATGCGAAAGAGTCCCTGCAACTCGCGATTTACCACCTGGCAGCGAAGTCCGACCCCGAGATCGTGGCGCTCGGTGAACCGAGCTTGATGCAGCTCGTCTACCCAGCGTCGATGTCGCGTGGCGACGTCGCGAAGCGATCGATGAAACCGCACGAGGCCGAAGAGGC
>JAXDJQ010000017.1:0-6327 GCA_034667565.1 Actinomycetota bacterium | reverse complement strand
CGGGCGGTCATGGACATGTTCCGAGCGTCATAAGAAGAAAGTCCACGCTCGACCATTGCAGTCCGTGGATGACCAGTCATGACACTCCGGACCACAGTCACCAACAAGGAGTGTGCGTGCTCGCCCCGTAGGCTGGCGTCATGAAGAGAGCGCTGACATGAGAGGTGAACGGTTGTCCAAGACGACCTGCACCGCTACGGGGAAGAGGCGCTACCCGGGCTATTGGGAGGCGCGAGCCGCTGCGAACGACATCCGCCACCAGATGGGTGAGAGTCACGGCCGGCCCTACCGATGTTCGCAGTGCCATGGTTGGCACCTCGGCAAGTCGGATCGGCCGGCCTAGCGATCCCTCCATGCGATGAACGACCTCAATAGGTCGTCACCACCTTTGGGCGGCGGCTTCTCTTCGAGCCACGAGTCGCGCTTCTTGTCATCGAGGACAACCCACTCGTAGCCGTAGGTACGCGGTCCGGCCCAGTGAGGCTCGACCCATTGTTCGTTACGGAGCTCCGCGACAACTGCATAGCCGACCTTGGGACGTCCAGCCCATAGGTCGTTCAGGTCGTAGATCGGTGACCCGGCCGTGCGCTGGCGGATCTCGTTCAACGCCGAGTACTCGCCCACCCACGCGATCTGGATGCGCGCTTTCCCAACGACCAGTCCCCCGTGCAACTTGATCCACACGACATCGTCGGGGAAGGCGCCAGTCTTTTGCGCCGGTCCGCGGCTTGCGCGCGTCTCGAGCGCGTAAGCGAGATGCGGTGCCTTGCTGGTACCTGTTAGGTGTTCGAGCTTACGTATCTGAACGTGTTCGGCCACGGCACCAAAGTAACTCTGTTGCCATCCCTCTTGTGAGCGGCCCCCGCGTCGAGTTCACTTACGCATGTGAGCGGAGACCTCTCTACTCGAACGCGCTTCTATCGCCTAGGTGCGTTCGCCTTTCGCCGTCGTTGGTGGGTGATCGCGGCGTGGGTGATCGCGATGGGTGCGCTGGGGCCCCAACTAGGGGAGATGCAGGACCGGATGTCCAACGGGGGCTTCGAGGTTCCCGGGTCGCAGTCCGATCAGGTTAAGAACATCATCGAGGACGACTTCTCGGGTCAGTACAACCTGTCCGATCTTCTCGTGATGCACTCCGACTCATTGGGTGCTGCCGATCCCAAGTTCAGAGCCATCTTCGAGAACATCAAGAGAGAGTTGTCCGACGCGCCGGGCGTCGCTGCGGTGTCGGACCCCTACCTGGCACCGGAGCAATCCATCTCACCCGACGGTTCCACGCTGACCGCTCGCGTTGGATTGAGCGATGACCAAGACCAGGCTCTCGCGCATGCGAACGCTCTCGATGAAAGGGTTGCTCGAGCTTCCGACGGTTCTGGGGTGACGGCGCTTTTGACGGGGGCCGCGCCGTTCTATCGAACCTTCTCCGAAACCACCACGCACGACCTCGAACGTGCCGAGAAGATCGCGTTCCCGATCACGCTGCTCATCCTTCTTCTCGCGTTCGGTTCCTTGATCGCAGCCGGGATGCCCCTGATCATGGCGGTCCTGGCTCTCGCCGTGTCCTTCGGACTCATATCGATCATGGCGGCGAACTTCACGGTCAGCCTCTTCACGCAGAACATCGCCTCGATGATCGGTCTCGGAGTCGGGATCGACTACTCACTGTTCATGTTGACGCGCTTCCGCGAGCGGCTTCGTACGGGAACTACGGTCGAGCAGGCAGTGTGCGAGGCGATGGCAACAAGTGGCAAGGCCGTCTTCGTCTCGGCTCTAACGGTCGCCGTCTCCCTTTCCGGAACGCTTCTCGTGAACCTGCAGGCATTCCGATCGATGGGTCTTGGCGCCATGATCGCGGTTGCGATCGCAGGCGCGGCCGCTCTTACCTTGCTACCCGCCCTCTTGAGCGTCGTAGGGGCCAAGGTCGACTCGCTGCGGATCGGGCGGAGGCGGGACAAGGGAAACGCGCTGTGGCATCGCTGGTCGGTGACCGTTATGCGCAGGCCGTGGGTCGCGCTTGGAGTCGCGGTTCTGATCTTGGCTGCGATCGCGGCCCCCGCTATCGATCTGAACGTGGGCTCGTCAGGCGTCGCGATCCTGCCTAAGGACTCCACGGTACGCCGCGCTGCTGAGTTGACCGCGGCCGCGTTCGGGGAAGGACAGATCGCTCCGGTCCAGATCGTCGTGAAACACCCGGGCGGAGTTCTGGACGAGGGCTTCCCCGAGGTCTACGCGATCGCGCAACGGATCGCTACCTTCGACGAGGTAGCGCGCGTGGATTCGGTTGCGACACTCGTGCCGGGGGCCGAAGAGAGCCTCGCCTTGGCAACAGCGAACTCTCCCGAGGCGGAACCGTTCGTCAAGTCGATCGTTGCAGACGAGGGCAGGGTCACGCTCCTGTCGGCGGTAACGCACCATGGCGCGCAATCCGAGGAAGCCGACCAGCTCGTTCGTGAGCTGCGCGCCGACCTTCCCGGGGTCGCGAGTGGTGCCACGGTCATCGTCGGTGGCGATCCTGCGCTTGACGAAGACATCAACAACGAGCTGTCGGGAAAGCTCCCGTACATCATCGGGCTAGTGCTGTTGTTGTCGTTCCTCATCCTGCTCGTGTTCCTACGCAGTCTGTTGCTACCGGTTAAAGCCGTGTTGTTGAACCTCGGATCGGTGCTCGCTGCTTACGGGATGTTGGTGTTGGTCTTCCAGAAGGGGATCGGCGAGGACCTCCTCGGCTTCGAAGCACAGGGACACATAGATCCATTCCTGCCCGTGTTCATGTTCTGCATCTTGTTCGGCCTCTCCATGGACTACGAGGTCTTCATGCTGTCTCGCATCCGTGAGGAGTACGCCCGCACACACGACAACACCGAAGCGGTCGGATGGGGCCTCGAGCACACAGCGGGAATCATCACCAGCGCCGCAGCGATCATGGTGACGGTGTTCGGTGGTTTCGCGGCCGCTACCTTGATCCCGATCAAGGCGATGGGATTCGGCCTCGCGGTCGCCGTGTTCCTCGACGCAACCTTGATCCGAGCGGTCCTGGTTCCGGCGTCGATGCGACTGATGGGGGACTGGAACTGGTGGTTACCCGGGTGGCTCGACCGGCTCCTGCCCAAGGTTTCCCTGGAAGAGGCCCCCGAGCAGGGCAACATCAGGACATAGCAGGACAAGCCGGGCGGAGGGCGAATCCACTGGGGTGATGGCTTCCGCGCGCAGGATCTACACCCCCCTGGTCGTGGGTGTTCTCGTGCTCTCGGTCGTATTCGCCGGCCTCTCCACGGCCACCGCTGCGTCCAACGACCTGGGTGTGTTCTCCCGACCTTTCTCCGAGCCCACCGTCGATGGTCAGCACACCGAAGACAAGTGCGTCGAGCACCAGGAAGACGGTGCGACACACAAGGAATGCAAACCTGCCGCGGGTGCGATGTCCGTGCTCTCTGACGGCCGCGTTCTCTACTGGAACGCCCTCGAGGGAACCGAGAACGTCAAAGCCGGCGTCGCGGTCGAGTTCGGAACCGTTTCGATCAACGATCAGTCCCGGATCCTCGATCTGAACGGTCCGACGTGGTCGCAGCCAGCCCCCGTTGATGCCGGAGCGAACCCGGACGGACAACATCCCGACGAGGTGTTCCCAGGTAGCGCTTCGACCGAGACATACAACGATGGAGCGTTGTTCTGTGCCGATGTTGTCCAGCTTCCCGACGGTCGCATCCTCGCTATCGGAGGCACCCAGTACTACACGGAAGCTGGCGCAGCCGAGCTCGAGGGTCTGCCGAACTCGCGGATATTTGATCCAGCCACCGACAAATGGAGGCAAACCGGGTCGATGAACTACGGCCGGTGGTACCCGAGCGCGGTCATGCTTGCCGACGGTGACGTTTTCGTTGCCAGCGGAGTGAAGAAACTGCTCAAGCCGATCTACCCGAACCGGCCCGAGGAGTCGGGGCGCAACGTCACTCAGACCGAGACCTACGACACCTCGACGGGGGAGTGGTCCGACAACGGCGTCACCGCGGAGCGCTCGCTGCCTCTATACCCGCGTCTGCACCTGCTCCCTAACGGCCAGGTCTTTTACAACTCGGGTGGTCAGGTCTTCAACCCAGCCGGCCAGTCCTATGACGAGGCAACCTGGAACATCGCAGCAACGTACGACCCTCGGACCAAGACGTGGGCCGACCTAGGCATCCCAGGGATCGGGACGAAGGCTCCAGGGTTCAAAGGGTCGACCTTCTCCATCATGTTGCCCCTGAAGCCCAACGCGCAGGGCGAGTACACGCAGGCCGAGTTCCTCAGCGCTGGTGGCGTTTATGGCGTCACGCCGGGGAGCTACATCGCCCATCCCTTCTCGACCATCACCACCGTGACGACCAAAGGCACCACCGCGATGACATCGCGCGACACCGGCTCGCTGAACAACAATCGCTGGTACTCGACGGGGGTGCTCCTACCTAACGGAGAGGTGCTCGCCGTTAGCGGTGCTCAGTCGGATGAGGTCGTCGGTCCCGGGACCGGGATCCCGGTGACCCAGGCAGAGATCTTCGATCCCGCGACGGAGGAATGGCGTCCCGCGGCCAGTGCGCATAACGCACGGACGTATCACAACACCGCGATGCTGCTGCCGGACGGGAGCGTCCTGGTCGGCGGCCACGCTCCCATACCAACCCTTTACGGGTTCCATCAGACGATCCCCGGCAACCTCTTCTCGCCCAACGAAGGCCGCGATCCCACATTCGAGATCTACAAGCCGTGGTACTTCGGCAGCGATCGCCCTTCGATATCTAACGTGTCATCGAAGGTCGGATACGCAAGCAGGTTCAACGTGACCCTGGACGACAAGACCGATGACATCGAGAGCGTCGTGCTCGTCCGGAATCCCTCGATAACGCACCTGATCGACGGAGACCAGCGCTCGATCGAGCTGCGCATCATCAAGCGTGAAGGCCACATGTTGACCGTTGCCGGACCCCCGAACGGTGCCGTCGCACCTCCGGGCCCCTACATGCTGTTCGTCAACCGAGCCACGAGTGACGGCCTCATCCCGTCCACCGCCCGCCAGGTGTTCATCTAGAGACAGACTTCTCGCCCCCGCCGAACGTTCGGGTGACACCTTCCGTTTTTCCGGTTCATCCCTATCGTCAGGCGGCTCGCTCTCCTATAACGTTGCCTCGCAGTGAGCACCGATCTCTCGGCCCCCACTCGAGACACCACGAGCAGGGTGGATGCAGCTGATGTCACTTTGGAGGGCGTACGGAAGTCCTTCGGCGATTTCGTAGCGGTTGATGGCGTAGACCTTGAGGTCCAACCGGGCGAGTTCTTCTCTCTGCTCGGGCCGTCAGGGTCCGGCAAGACGACATGTCTGCGCATGATCGCCGGGTTCGAGGAGCCGACCGAAGGCCGCGTCCTGCTCGAAGGTCGGGACGTCACACGTGTGCCCCCTTATGACCGCAACGTCAACACCGTCTTCCAGGACTATGCGTTGTTTCCGCACATGAACGTCTACGACAATGTCGCCTACGGTCTCAAGGTCAAGAAGGTGTCGGCTTCTGAACGACGAGAGCGAGCGTCGGAGGCGCTCCGCATGGTGCAACTCGACGGGTTGGACAAGCGAAAGCCGAGCGAGTTATCGGGTGGACAGCGGCAGAGAGTGGCACTAGCCCGAGCCCTTGTAAATCGCCCTCGTGTCCTATTGCTGGACGAACCGCTTGGAGCTCTCGACCTGAAGTTGCGCCAACAGATGCAGGTCGAGTTGAAGTCGATCCAACAGGCAGATGGACTCACGTTCATCTACGTTACGCACGATCAAGAGGAAGCGTTGACGATGAGCGACCGGATCGCGGTCATGAGCAAAGGCCGGATCGAGCAGATCGGAACGCCTGCGAATGTCTATGAGGAACCGGTCTCGGTCTTCGTAGCCGGATTCGTAGGCGTCTCGAACGTTCTATCTCCCAGCGCAGCCAAAGCATTGACGGGGACCGAGACGCCGGTGACGATCCGGCCCGAGAAGATCACGTTGGGACCCGAGGACCGCGATGTGCCTGCCGGTTCCACCTCTGCCCTCGGTCGGGTAGCCGAGGTCATCTACATCGGCGCTTACACGCGCTACATCGTCGACCTCGACGTCGGGGGCCGTCTGGTCGTCTTGCAGCAGAACCTCACTCACTCGTCGATGGAGGTCCTTCAAGAGAAAGGTCGTCGAGTGATGCTCGTCTGGGATCGCAAGCACAGCAGAGCTCTATCGGAAGAGAAGGGAAGGGAGGCTGGATGAAAGGCATGAGGATCGCCGCCGCTCTCGCGGCATTGATGCTGGTGACTGCCGCGTGCGGTGGCTCGGAT
>JAXDJQ010000016.1:0-2907 GCA_034667565.1 Actinomycetota bacterium | reverse complement strand
GGCGATGGAACCACATCGGTGATCCTCGAAGCGGCCTACTTCGACCCCGGAACGATCGCACGGACCAGCCGCCGCCTGGGTCTCCGATCCGAAGCGTCGGCACGATTCGAGCGCGGAGCCGATCCGGAGGCACCGCCTTATGCGGCGGCTCGATGCGCTCAGTTGATCAGCGAGGTAGCCGGCGGCCAGCCTGCCAAGGAGATCGTCGACGAGTACCCGTCTCCGATCGAGCGTCGCACGGTGAGGTTGCGCCCCGCCCGGACCACGAAGGTTCTCGGATTCGATCTGAGTTCCGGCGCGCAGGCAGGTCATCTGAGGTCGGTGGACCTCGAGGTCGACGAACACGACGGCGTCTTGGAGGTGAAGGTTCCAACCTTCCGGCCCGACATCGAACGCGAGGTCGATCTGATCGAGGAGGTTGCTCGTCTAGCGGGACTCGACCACCTGCAACCGACGTTGCCTAAAGGCATCGCCGGTGGACTGGAGAGGATCCAGGTGGCCGAACGCACGCTGTCTCGCGCCCTGGCGGGACTGGGCCTGCACGAGGCGTGGACCTCGTCGCTGACGAATCGGGGTGACCTCGAGCTATTGGGTCTCGCACCAGACCATCCTGCTCGCCGGGTGGTCCCCCTGATGAATCCCATGTCGGAGCAAGAAAACGTCATGCGGAGCACGCTGCTTCCGGGACTGTTGCGTTCTGCTGCTCGCAGCATCTCCTATCGGGTTGAAGACGTGGCTCTCTACGAGATCGCCCGCATCTACGACCCCAATACGGATCAGCGCTTGCCGTTGGAACCTCTCGTCCTCGGGTGCGTCTTCACAGGTCGATCGATCGATAAGGGGTGGGCCGCCGAAGCGGTGCCCTGGAACTTCTTCGAAGCGAAGGGCGCGATCGCATCGGCGTTCGCCTCGCTCGGGGTAGTTCCCGAGACGGCAGCGTCCGAAGGGATGCCGTTCCATCCCTCTCGAACGGCCACGGTTGCGGTTTCGGGGAAGGTGATCGGTTCGATGGGGGAGCTTCATCCGTCGGTATGCGATCGATTCGATGTGCCCGAGGGGACCGTCGTCGCCGAGATCGCACTGGGCCCGGTGTTCGACGCGATGCCCGGCAAGGTGAAAGTGTCGGAGCTCCCAAGGTTCCCCGCTGCCTTGATCGATCTAGCGGTCATCGTGGACGATGCATGCGAAGCAGGTCGCGTTCAGGAAGAGATCGCTTCAGCAGGAGGCCCGGAGCTCGTCGACGTCAGGCTCTTCGACCTGTACCGAGGCGAACAGGTTCCTTCGGGCAAGAAGAGCCTCGCTTACGCTCTCCGCCTGCAGGTCGCGGACAGAACCCTTACGGACCAAGAGACCGCGGCCGTGGTGGACCGGATCATGAGCTCGCTTCAAGAAAGGTTCGGGGCCGAGCTTCGGGGTTGAGCGAAAGGCGCGATGTGGAGCGGGACTTCCTATCGATCGACGATCTGGCCCCTGAAGAGTTGTGGCACCTGCTCGACGAAGCCGACTCGGTGAAGCGGGACCCGGATTCGTGGCGACATCGACTCGCCAATAAGCAGGTCGCTCTCATCTTCGAGAAGCCCTCTACGCGAACCCGTGTCTCGTTCGAGGCGGCGGTGTCTTCCATGGGCGGTCACCCGATCGTTCTTCGCGGCGATGAGTTGCAGCTGGGTCGCGGTGAGACCATCGAGGACACCGGTGCGGTTCTATCTCGTTACGTGGACGCGATCGTCGTGCGGACGTTCGGTCAGGATCGGCTCGAACGTCTAGCCGAGTCCGCTTCCGTGCCGGTGATAAACGCTTTGAGTGACTTCGAACACCCATGCCAGTGCCTCGCCGACCTCCAGACGGTCCGTCAGAAGAAGGGCCAGCTCGCGTCCGTGTCGCTCGCATACCTGGGGGACGGGAACAACGTGGCGCATTCATTGATGTTCGGGGGCACGAAGCTTGGGATGGACGTTCGGGTCGCGTGTCCTAAGGGATACGAACCATTCCCCCAAGTGGTGGACCGATGCACGGAGATCACGACCGAGACAGAAGGACGGGTCGTCGTCACCGACGTCGTCGCCGAGGCAGCGGTCGGCGCCCAGGTGCTCTACACCGATGTCTGGGCAAGCATGGGACAAGAAGCGGAATCGGAGGCGCGCGCGGGGATCTTCGATCGTTACCAGCTGAACTCCGATGTTGTGGACCTGGCCGACCCTGAGGTAGTCGTGATGCATTGCTTGCCGGCACATAGGGGGGAAGAGATCACAGCCGATGTCCTCGATGGACCGCGGGCGATCGTCTGGGACCAGGCCGAGAACCGGCTGCACTCGCAGAAAGCGTTGCTGGCCTGGCTGCTTGATTGAAACGACTGACCAAGTCCTTCTACGAACGCGATGCGGTGAGCGTTGCGAGGGATCTGATCGGATGCCTGTTCGTCCACGACTCACCCACGGGCAAGGTGGGGGTCCGCCTGGTGGAGACAGAGGCATACCGGGGCCGCATCGACCCGGGCTCGCACGGTTATCGGGGGATCACTCCAAGGACCGAAGTCATGTACGGCCCCCCGGGCCGTCTCTATGTGTACTTCACATATGGGATGCACTGGTGCGCGAATATCGTCTGTGGGCGCGATGGAGAGTGTGAGGCAGTGTTACTGCGCGCTGGTGAGCCGCTATTCGGTGTCGACCACATCCGGAGGAACCGACCAGGGATCACGAACGACCGCTTGCTTGCCTCGGGGCCAGCGCGGCTGGCGCAAGCCTTGGGCATCGGCCGGGCGATGAACGGGACGAGTCTTCTCAGGGGCGGCCACTTCTACTGCGCCGAGGATGAGGAGACGTCCGGCTTCAGGACGGGACCCGTCGCCCAGACAACCCGCATCGGTCTCGGGACGGGCAAAGGAGAAGACATCCCGTGGCGTTT
>JAXDJQ010000015.1:0-4649 GCA_034667565.1 Actinomycetota bacterium | reverse complement strand
ATCGCCCCCGAGAGCGCGCGATCCGGACCTGCTCGAGCTCGGCCGACGACCCCTCGGGCAACCGGTCGACCGCTACGTGAACCGGCTCGAAGGCCGCGAACCCATCTTCGAGGACGAACAGTGGTACTGAACCCTTGCCGGTATTAGTAGCCCGGTAGCCGACCCGGACTGCATCCCCTACCCGTGCCCGGCGGGCAACGTTCCTCTGCATGCCTACGGACTTGAGTCGGTGAGGCACCACCAGGGAACCCGCGGACGGTCCGAGCACCCCTGCGGCCAGAACGAACAACCATCCTGCTTGCGCGGTGGCACCAGCAAGGATCAACAGCAAGCCGATCCCCGCGATGATCAGTGCACGTCGCGTCGGCCGGCGGCTCACTTCGGGGGTTCGGGAGGTCCGGTCACGGGAACGGGCATGCTCTGGACGATCCCCTGCACGAGGCGCGACACGGCCCCTCTCTCCAAGCGCAATCCTGCCGACGGGAGTACGCGATGAGCGAGTGATGCCACGGCGAGGATCTTGATGTCGTCTGGAACCACGAAGTCTCGACCCGCTATCAGAGCGCGGGCTTGGGCACACCTGACCAACGTGATCGATGCCCGCGGACTGGCTCCAAGTTCGATGTCGGGATGCTTCCTGGTAGCGCCCGTGAGACTCAGCGCGTAACCGAGGACGGGTTCGGAGACATGGGTCGATCGAACTACGGTTCTGACCGCGGCGACCTCTTCCGGATCGAGGACTGCCTCGAGCTCGTCGATGGGATGCGCCTCTAGTTGCTGGCGCACGATCTCCTGCTCCGTCACTCGATCGACGTATCCCAGATCCATGGTTAGAGCGAAGCGGTCGAGCTGGCCTTCCGGCAACGGATAGGTACCGTGGTGCTCGATCGGGTTCTGCGTTGCGATCACGAAAAGGGGTTCCGCGAGAGCGTGCCTGACGCCATCGACGGTCACCGCGTTCTCGTCCATCGCCTCCAGCAACGCCGATTGCGTCCGCGGCGTCGTCCTGTTGATCTCGTCGACCAACACGACGTTGGCGAACAGGGGGCCGGGGATGAACTCGAATGACTGGCTCTTCTGGCTATAGATCGAACTACCGGTGATATCGCTGGGGAGTAGATCGGGGGTCGCCTGGATGCGTTTGAACGAACCCCTTATCGACCGCGCTATGGCGCGGGCAAGCATCGTCTTGCCAACACCCGGAACGTCTTCGATGAGGAGGTGGCCGCCGGCGAACAAGCACGTGGTCGCCGCCTCGATACTGCTGCGCTGGCCGCGGATGACTTGCTCGACATTGTCGATCAGCGTGCGGGCAGCCGATGTGGCCGCGGCGCGATCCATGCCGACATCCTGCCACCTGCGGGGAGTTAGAGGTTCTATGCAGCAGAGAGGCGACGGTGTTGCGGGCCCATGCATTCGTCTTGGACGAAGAGAAGTCCACCATCTTCTGCGATGTGGCGAGCTTCATCGTTGATGATCCCGAGCTGGAGCCAAACTGCCTTCGCGCCGATGGCGACGGCCTGGCGCGCGATGTCCGGCGTGTGCTCGGGTCGCCGGAAGACCTCTACGCAATCCACCGGCTCGGAGATGTCCTCCAATGATGCGTAACAGCGTTCGCCCAAGACTTCCTCATAGTTCGGATTGACGGGGATGACGCGGTAACCCTTGGACTTCAGATAGGCCGGTATGTAGTGGCCTGCACGGTCAGGGTTGGGTGAAGCCCCTACGACTGCGATCGTCTGAGAGTCTTCGAATATCCGGCGCATGGTGTCATCGAGGTTCGCTCGCAACTACGGCCTCCGATCTGACCTTCGCTCGCCTACCCGTCTTCTTTACCCAGTCGCACGGTTTTCCTACCCCTAATGCCTCTGGCACCTGGGGCAGTAGGTGGTTCCCCGGCCCCCGAGGACGATCTTCTTCAATGGTGTCGAGCACCGGGGGCAAGGCTTCCCGACGCGACCGTATGCGATCAAGAACGTGACGTTACGTCCGCTCTCACCGTTCACCATCTGGAAGTCACGGAACGTCGTTCCTTCTCGCTCGATCGAAGCAGCGAGGACATCTCGGATCGCTCCATGCAACGCGATCGCACGTTCGCGTCCAACCCGCCGCGACATCGGATGGATACGAGCCGACCACAAGGCCTCGTCGGCATAGATGTTGCCAACCCCTGCGACCGGCCTCTGACTCAGGAGGTATGGCTTGATGGGTGACCGCGTCCGAGCTAGAACGCGTACGAACGACTCGGGATCGAACTCATCGGACAGCGGCTCGGGCCCCAGCATCGCAAGGGTCGGCAGGGTTGAGTAATCACCTGCATCCACCACGGCAAGACGCCCGAACCTCCGGGGGTCGCGGAACACCAGGTCGCGGCCATCGTCGAGCACAAGGATCGCCCGCGCGTACGCATCCTTGCCGGTGAGAGAGAACGAACCGGTCATCCCCAGATGCATGATCAGCTCGACACCATCGTCGAGCGGAGCGATCATGAACTTGCCCCGGCGCGTGACCTCATGGATCTTCCTGCCGATCCCGCGTTCGACGTCGTGGAACTCACGCGGCACGGTCGGGAGAGGGTCCGTCCATACGTCGGTGATCGTCCGACCGCGCAGCTCGGGAGCCAGCTGCCGCCGGACGGACTCGACCTCGGGTAGCTCGGGCATGCCTTTAGGTTAGTGGCATGGCTCAACACGAGATCGACGCAGACAAGCTCCAGTACTCCCCCGAGAAGCTCGACCACAAGGAGGAGGTGGGCATCGATGGATTCTTCCGGGTCGACATGAGGACGGGGGTCGTGGTCGAGGTCGCCGATTTCCCCGCCGCGCGCAAACCGTCCTACAAGCTCAAAGTGGACTTCGGGCCCGTGATCGGCATGCTGCAGACGAGCGCTCAGGTCACGAACTACTCACCCGAAGAACTGACGGGTCGGATCGTGGTCGGCGCGGTGAACCTCGGTTCGAAGCGGATCGCAGGGTTCAAGAGCGAGTTCCTTATCCTCGGAGCCCTCGACCCGGATGGAACCGTTCGACTACTGGAACTACCCGACGGAGTCGGCCCGGGAGCCCCCATCGCGTGACGCCTGAAGCTTGCGCCCCTCGTTGATGATGCGCATCCCCATCAAGATAAGGAAGACGGCGAAGAACCTCTTCAGTGTGGCTCCGTCGATCCCCAGAGCGATGCGCGCTCCGACAAAAGCGCCGATCACCCCTCCCGATGCCAGGAGCGCCGCAAGGCGGAACGACACGTAGCCCCTCTTGCGGTGAGCGATCACGCCGGCGATCGCGGTCGGCACGATCACGAGCAGAGAGGTTCCTTCGGCAAGATGCGGGGTGCGTTCCAACAGCAGCACCATGAACGGAACCATGGCGATGCCACCGCCGATGCCGAACAGCGCGGACAGGAGGCCAACACCAACGCCGAAAGCTGCGGTGACCAGTAGCCACGGCAGTGTCAGCTCCATAACAACAGCCCCGCAACGAGAAGCATCAGCACTCCGAATGCGATCTTGAGGGAACCTTCCGCCGTTCGCGCCATGATCCGCGCACCGAGGGGGGCCCCGAAGAGCGATCCTGCAGCTAAGGCGATAGCGAGCTTCACTTCGACCTCGCCGTCCGCTGCGAACGTAGCGGCCCCCACGGCGCCCATGAGCACGACCGCAGCAAGCGACGTGGCGTGAGCTTGATGTTGGGTCTGTTTCGCGACGAGCACGAGCAACGGCACCATCACCACGCCTCCGCCGACCCCGAGCAGCCCACTCATCACACCCGCGACGAGCCCACACAAGATGATGGGAAGTTTCTTGGACAAGGTCACGTGCCCGGGGTGGGATTCGAACCCACACGGCCTTTCGACCAAGGCGGTTTAAGCGCCTCGCGGATACCAATTTCGCCACCCGGGCGTGAGAGCCAGGATACGAGGCCCTCGCAAGCAAAAGAGCCCGCCTAAGCGGGCTCCTTCGCACGTCCTTATGGTCAGTCCCGGGCTGACTACGTCTGCGCTGAGCCCGACGAGTTCCGGTAGTAGTCGGTCCCCAGGAAGCGACCTTCGAAGCTGAAGCTGCCCCCTCGATATGACGCCGGGGGAATCAGCGTCGCTACACCATTTGTGTTGGTCGTTGCCCGACCGATCTCGGATCCGTTAGCGAAGAAGACGATCTGCTGAGCCGCAACCGCGGGTCCGTCGTTCTCGCTCAGCTTTGCCGTGATCGTCCGCTTCGCTCCCTTGCCGGAAACTGACAGATCGAGGGCGGATGTCTCCTTTTCCACGACGAACGTCGTGTCGGCAGAGGAACCGGATAAGGAACGGACCCGTCCGTCATAACGCGCTACCAGGGTGTAGCCACCCGGGAGCTCGGAAAGGCTGATCGTCCGCCCGGCGATGCCGTTCGCGTTGGTGGATGCGCTCCACGAACGGGATCCGCTAGGCCCAGTGAGTTCGAAGCGAACCGGCTCTCCGACGACGACATCTCCAGCCTCGTCGATCAACGAGACCTCAACCCGAGCGCCATCGGAGTACGCGCCACGTCCATCGGTCGCACCAGTGAAGACCAGCGTGGTTGCGTCCTCCCCGGTCGCAGCGATATCGCTCGAGCCAACGAAGGTGTCGTCACCCATGAAGCGCGCCTCGAAGTCGTGCGCACCTTTGTCGAA
>JAXDJQ010000014.1:0-2741 GCA_034667565.1 Actinomycetota bacterium | reverse complement strand
GGCTGGTTCGAGCAAGAAGTAAGCAAGCCTGCGATCCCGGGCGAGTCGATCAACATGGTGGTGCGATTCCTGCCGACCGACCTGATCGTGCCTAAGGGTGGGAAGCTCCGCTTGACGATCGCGGGTTCGATCACCTATGCGAAGGGTGACTCACAGGTCTCGGGAGCAGCTTCCGAGATCTCTATCCTCCACGGCTGCGGTCATCCCAGCGTGTTGCGGTTCCGCATGCCAAACACGAACGCCCCACTGATCAATATCCGAGAGACCGATGAGGCCGCGGTCCCGAAACTTGCCTCGAAGCCTGCCACCATGGGCGACCAAGACGGCGCCGGTCTAGCGACCCAGAAGGTCTGCGGAGGAGCACCGAGACACCTCGCGTTCCAATAACGGACCGGTTTCACCACGGGGCATGCCGGGGTAATAGGCGGCCATGGCTGATGACGACAAGATGAAGGTGGAGAAGGTCAGAACCCTTCTCAACAAGGCGATCCCGTTGCAGTTCCGTTCCGCGGCGATGTTTACGTGGGCCGCCGGGGCGGCAACGGGGATCGAGGGGCAGGCCCTCGGAACCGAGTTCGAACGATTCGGACGCTTGGAGCTCGACGACGCCCGCCGGCTGATCGAGAAGCTCGTCGCCCTCGGCGGTGAACCGACCACCGACGTCGCCGGATTCGAGCCCTTCCTGGCGAACAAGACGGGGATCCGCAAGCTCATGGATGCCGAGGAGGAGACCCTCGAGGCCCTTCACGCCGTCATCCCGGAGACGGGCCAGGAACCCCGATCAGAGGCCCTCGAGCACCTGATGGAGCACATGCTCATGCGCAAGCAGGAGCAGGTGGACTTCCTCGAGAGGGTCCGTCTGGGCCTGTAGGCGAACCGCCCGGACGATCAACGCCGCCTGGGAATCGCAGGAAAAGGTCTGAAAGGGGCGAATCACCACCGCAGCCCCGCGGGGCCCTTTCTCGCGCACCCAGGAGGAACTGAATGATCGCCAAGTCCCGAGCCATCGTTGCCCTGACCACGGTCGCAGTGATCGCGTTCGCATCTGTAGCTGCACCCAGCCAGGCGAAACCGAAGCCACGCGACCTGCCGGTCTTCCAGGTGGGTGCGGCCTACAGGGACATCAACCCCTTGGACGACCCGGGCAACCGACCGGAAGGTCAGTGGCTCGGCGGCTTCGATAACAAGTTCGAGGTGGACGGTCCCGTCAACCAGGTGCACGACCCCTTGCAGGCACGGGCTTTCACCGTCGCTAACGATGACACCGCTCTCGCTTTCGCGGTGGTCGACATCCAGGGCTGGTTCTCGGGCTACCAGGAAGGTCCATACGGGATCACCGACGTGCGGGAGCAGGTCGCGGCGTGGTTACGCGCCCAACATATCGATGACGACGCGACCTCGGCCCAGGTCATCGTCTCGTCGACCCATTCACACGCGGCCCCCACGATCATGGGCATCTGGGGCGAGGTCGACGTGAACTACCTGAAGATGGTCCACGACAACACCATCACCGCGATCAAAGAAGCATTCCTGAGCGCGAGGCCCGCGAACCTCTACGCCGCGAACGGTGACGTCGGTGCGGTCGACGGGTCGAACACGACCCAGACCGATATGTATGACGGTTGGACCATCGACGGAAACCTGCCGATCCTCGATGCGCGCGACCCGCAGAGCGGCAACACGATCGCTCTCTACGCGAACGTTCCGATCCACGCCGACGTGGTGAACGGCTACGACATCAGGAACCCCGACGGCACGAAGGGCGCGGTCAGCGCCGACCACATCGGCCTGGCGCGTGTCGGACTCGAGCAGGCGCTCGCAGCCGGCTCAACCGAGCCCGATGGCGACACCGAGGACGGCGGCGGCAACGCATACGCCTACGGTCATGACAAAGAGCACGGCAATGGAAACGCCTACGGCCGCTACAAAGATGACGAAGATCCCGAGGATCCGAACGAGGGCGAGGACGACTCAGAGGAAACACAAACCCCGGTAGTCGTTTTGGCGATGGGCACACTCGGCCGTCAGGAATCCATCGTCCAGGTCGACGGGATCGACGCAGCGCAGCGGGTCGCCGATCATGTCGCCAACGAGATCGAGTACCGCCTGCAGGATGCTCAGCCCGTAACCAGCGGTGAACTAGCCGCGAGCGAGCAGCACATCATCGTTCCGGGGTCGAATCCCCTGCTACTCGCCCTCGTGATGGGCAACGCTGCCGGTCCGCAATGCACCGACAACCCCGCCCAATCGATCTGCACGATCGACCGCTCCTTCGAGCCGCCCTACCAGTACGGAGGTGCTTTGGGGAGCTGGGTGAACGTGTTTCGCATCGGTGACATCGCGTACGTCACCGAGCCGGGCGAAGCCTTCCCCGAGGTCACCCAGGCGCTCCGCGACGGGATCGATGCTCCGGGAGGTGTGCGCGTGATCGGCATGGCACAGGATCAGCTCGGCTACTACTTCCCGCCCGAAGATGCGCCGTTCGCCGAAGGCCTGGTCGCCCAGATCCCAACGAGCGGCGACCACTTGATCTACAACTCGAGCCTTGCACTGGCCGACATGACCGTGGATGCATCGGTGTTGGCCGCCCGCGCGGTGGGCTTCGACGCTCTGCCCGCACACCCCACCACCGGGATGCAGGACCCCATCGCCTGGAACAAGCCGGGCGTGCAGTTCTTCCCCGTCCTGCGCTATTCGGAAGACAACACGATCGAGTTCCTCGCGTCTGCCAACGAGGCGAA
>JAXDJQ010000013.1:0-6331 GCA_034667565.1 Actinomycetota bacterium | reverse complement strand
TAGATCGGCGCTATCTCGGGCTGACCGGCAGCCAATTGATGTCTCTGTCGGTTGGGCTCATATGCGTGTACCTATTGATGCGATTCAGGGGTGCGCCCCCTGGATGGGCGTCTCCGGGCCCCCCTGCAAGCGGTCCCGATGAGGGTCCGCTTGCAGGCGCCCCCCTGCCTGCGCCTGTGGGAGCGGGTGCGCCGGCTACGTACGGTGACGAAGAACGGCCAATCGAGCCGGAATCCGGGGGTTCCGACAACTCTCCGTAGTCATAAATCCGGCAGGCGAAGGGCGAAGGTGGGACTATTACGCCTGAAAGCCGAGCCGGAGCTCGAGAGGTGAGGCACCGGAGAGGAGTGTGGGAGATGGCCGACACGTATAACGGCTATTGCGTGAAGTGCCGTGAGAAACGGGACTTCGAGGGCGAGGTCAAAGAGCTCGCTAACGGTTCCAAGGCAGCGCAGGGCGCATGCCCGGTTTGTGGGACCAAGATGACTCGCATGCTGCCGAAGAACGCCACCTAGCATCTAGCTTCGATAGAGGGCCGCTCCTTAGGGGGCGGCCCTTTTGTTTATGGTGCCGCCATGACCGACCCCGTAGGCCTGACGATCGACGGTGACATCGCAACCGTCACGATCCAGCGTCCCGACAAACGCAACGCCCTGAACGCGGCGACGGCCACGGCCCTAGCCGCGAAGCTGACCGAGGCAGGGAAGTCGGCGCGCGTCGTGATCGTCACGGGCGAGGGTGCCGCCTTCTGCGCCGGAGGAGATCTCGAGGAGCTCGAGGCGTGGAGCACCAAGACACCGGAAGAGGTGTCGACCACCCTTTACGGCTCGTTCCAGCAGATGATCCGCTCGATCCGGGCCGGCGATGCGATCTACATCGCCGCGATCAACGGCGCCGCGGTTGGTGCAGGGATGGATCTGGCGTTGGCGTGCGACCTGCGGGTCGCAGCCGACGATGCCCGCCTAGGCCAGGTGTGGGTCCGCCTTGGTGTGATCCCCGGAACGGGCGGCGCGTTCCTGACCCAACACCTAGCCGGTCCCACGATCGCGGCCGAACTGTTGCTTACAGGCGACCTGATCACCGCCCAACAGGCTCTCTCCGCAGGCCTCGTCAACAGCGTCGTGAGTGCATCGGCCCTGCTGGACGAAGCCAGGGGCCTCGCGGCCCGCATCCTGCGCCACCCGAGCGACGGCGTGGCCGCCAATAAACGAGCCATGATCGCCGCCACCGAACCCGCCATGGAAGCCGCCCTAGCCCACGCCGCCGAGGTCCAAGGCATCCGCTTCACCTCGGACGAATTCCGCACCGCCGTCCGCAAGGCCCGCGCCAGCTCCTAGCTCCCGTCCCCCCGCTCCGGGCGCTCGGGATGCCCCACGGAGGGGGCGCGACGGGGGCCGCCTGAACGGCGGCTCGCCTGCTCCTTCCGGGCGGATCGCACTTGACCGCCCCATTAAGGAGCGATCCGCCCTCCAGAGCCCCTCCTTAGTGGCACCCCGGACGCCCTGCGCTGTTCGGACCCTCCGATAGCCCGCAGAGCGTGGATACGTCGACCGCAGGGGCTCTCGACGCAGATCGCTCCTTAATGGATGAACCCAGTGCGATCTGCGTCGAGCGAGCAGGCGGCGCGCCGTTCAGGCGCCCTCCGTCGCGTCCCCGGAGGGGGACGTGTCCACGATCGGAGGGCGGCACCCGAGCGCCCGGAGCGGGCGGGGAAAGCACCCAATCGGGGCATAAGGGTCGGTTTTCTGGCGCTGTGTAGTCGTACGCCGACAAAGAGTGAAGTTTTTTTCGCGGATCGGCAGGAGTCTCGTGATGGGGGACGAACTGTAGTCATACAACAGCAGAGAGTCACCCTAGTGAAGGAGATCGACATGGCCCGCCAGACCCGTGTTCGCAAGACCCGCAAGGCAAGCAAGGCAGCAAAGTCCAGCTTCAGCGCACTGCTCGGCGCCCTCATGGTGCTGGGACTCGTCGCGATGATGAGCGTCCCCGCCCTCGCCGCCCCCAAGGCGGATCACGAGAGCAACGGTCAGAGCGAAGAGCACAAGGCCGCGAAGGCCGATGAGTCCAACCAGGCCGGAACCGCGAGCGACCACGACGGCGACGCCGACTCGTCCAGCGACACCGCTTACACCGAGGACAACGACACCAACGATGGCGGCACCCCGAACAACGTTTCCGACGACGGTGACAACGCTCACCCGTCCGGCAAGGACCGTTCGGTCGAGCACGGTGGTTCCGGAACGCAGGGCAAGTCGGAGTCCAACCCCGACGACTCGAAGGGCCCGATGCGTTACGAGGGTGCGATCGGTGACGACAAGCCGAACGGCCCCGGTGGCACGGACCTCGCCGACCAGGACGGCAACAACGGTTGTGGCAACGACGATGACTTCAACGACGACAACAACGGCTGGTGCGGCCGCAAGACCAAGCCTGCTCCCAAGCCCGCTCCGTCCGTAGAGGTTGCCCCCAGCACCGACGCTGTGCTTCCCGCAGAAGAGGCCAAGGTGTGCCCGGCAGGAACCGACAAGGCCGGAGTGGCCATGGAGAACCTCGAGAACTGCAACGAGGACGACGTTCTCGGTCGCACCGACAACGCAGCTCCTGAGGTCCTCGGCAAGGTCATCACCAGGGACGTCCCCGAGGTTGCTCCTCTCACGGCAGAGGCAGCTCCTTCAGTCAAGGGTGCTGTTCTTCCCTTCACCGGTGGTGCGATCCTCACCTACCTGTTCGCAGGGCTCGGACTTCTCGCCGGAGGCATCCTGGCGGTGCGTGCCGCAAGGTAATCCACCGCGGTAAACACAACAAAGAGGGGCCGGGAAACCGGCCCCTCTTCGCGTCCTAAAGCAGTGAAGCCCGACACTTCCCCCGCACGTACAACGGTCCTGCTAGTTCTCTAGATCTGTTTGTCCCACCCTCGATTCGGCCCACGCGGGGCACTGGTTCTGGAACGCACAGCTCATGCAATAGGGCGAGGGGCGGGTGCGCCAGTCGTCCTGGGCCACCGCCCGTTTGATCGCCCGGGCGAGCTCTTTCATCTGGCGCTCGAAGGCGATCAACATCCGCTCGTTTGGGTTCAGCGTAAGAACGGCCGGGTCGGCGAGGTAGACCAGACGGATCTCCTTGGGGATCACGCCGAATGCCCGCCAGCAGACCAACGCGTAGAAGCGGAGGCCGAAGAAAGCCGACAGCTCGCGCGACTCTCCCGGTAAGCGCCCCGTCTTGTAGTCGGTTAGGACCCACTCGCCATCGGCTCGCTCTTCGAGGCGGTCGACGATGCCGCGCAGGTGAACGTCGGTTAGCTCGTATTCGACCCACCATTCGAGCTGGCTGGCGGAAAGCCCCCGCGGGTCCTCTAGCTTGAAATAGTTGCGCAGCAACATGCGACTCTGATCGAGCCATGCCTGTTCTTCGGGGGTGCCCAGGCCCAAGGGGCGGAACTCCGGATCCTGACGGACCTGGTCCCACAGCGCGTCGAGGAGCTCCTCAGCCCTCGAGGGGGTCCGGGTTCCCGCGGGTTCGGCGAACAAGCGCTCGAGCACGGCGTGGACGAGCGAACCGCGGGCCGCGGCACTCGACACCGGTTCGGGCAAGCGATCGATGGCCCGGTACTTGAAGAGCTGAGGGCAACTCTTGAAATCGGTAGCGCTCGAAGGCGACAAGCGCAGCAGCGCCTCTTGCTCCATGCCGAAACCCTAGGGGGCTCATCCCCCTAAACCGCGGATTTCCGCGGGTTGGGCCCCCCTCCCTCAAACCGCGGATTTCGCGCGCTACAAGCTGCCGAGGAACTCCGCGAGGGCTCCGTTGAACGCTTCTGGTGCCTCGAGGTTGGACAGGTGGCCCGCCTCGGGGATGACGACTAGCTTCGACCCGGCGATGCCCTCATTCAGGGCCTCCGAGGCTGCTACCGGCGTGACGCCATCGTTCTCGCCGACGATGACCAAGGTGGGGACAGTGATCTGGCTCAGCTCTGCGGAGGAGTCCGGACGGTTCTTCATGGCCTCGAGAGCGCCTATGAACCCCGCCGGAGGGTTCCCAGCCATCAGTCTCTTGGTTGCCTCGACCACGTCCGGCTTCTTCTCCCGGGTGGGTTCGCCGAGGAGAGCCCCACTGAGGCCGTCGATCAATCCCGCGGTGCCGTCCGCACGGACCTGGGCTTGTTGGTTCGTGCGCTTCTCTTTGCCCTCCGGAGGGTCGGCTTCCGCCTTCGTATCTGCCAAGACCAGAGCCGACACGCGGTCTCGGTACTTCCGGAGGAAGGCGAATGCCGCGTACCCGCCCATGGAGAGGCCGGCCAGAACCACCTTGTCCAGACCCAGTTCGTCGAGCAACGCGGCGAGGTCGTCGGCGAACCCGTCCATCGAGTAGGTGGACTCATCTTCGGGGGCCGTTGAACCACCGAAGCCCTGGAAGTCGGGAGCGATGAAGCGGTAGCGGTCCGAGAGGGATTCGATCTGACTTTCCCATTGCTGCGAGTTCAGTGGGAATGCGTGCAGCAGGACCACCGCGGGGCCATCGCCCCCCGAATCGGTGTAGCCGAGGGTGCGTAAGTCACGGGTGATCGAAGCCATCGGGGGTCCTCCTGTGTAGTTGGGTCCAGCCGATGGTAACGGCACGCGAAGAGGCCCCCGCTTCTGCGGGGGCCTCAGGGAAGCTGTGCTACCTAGCTACGCAGCTCGACGAAGCGAGCGGGTGCCGAGGATCTCGGAGACGTGCTCGAAGACCTTCGGGGTGGCGTAGCCGGCGGCGGCCAGCATCAGGCCGGTGCCGACATAACCGACGGTCTCGCTGCGTACCGGGATGTCCCACTGGGCGAACAAGGAGAACTCGAGCCCCCAGCAGACAACTGCGCCCAGAGCGATCGTGAGCAGCGACTGGATCTTCGTAAGGTCGACGTACTCGTTGAGCATGTCGATGACCTTGAAGACACCGATCCCGAGCAGAACCACGATTGCGAACTCGTACATGTGGGTTTCCCCCTCTTTCAACTGGACGGCCATTCCGTCCGAGCGGGGATTTGGACGCAGGATCGGGCTACGGGGTTACAGGGCTGTGGTTACCGCGGCGCAAAGTTAGTCCTTTAGGACTATCGACCTAGGCGCCTCGCCAGCTTCACACTCCAGTCAGGGCGGGGGTCCAGTCGCATTCGCCGCCGCAGCCATCCGACACACTGCCCGCGTGTCGGTGACTCCCGCCCCCTTTTTTCCTTCCCGAACCTTTATTCCTTTTTGCCCGGTTACTTCGAAGACTCGCCGTTCGTTCGCACGCTGAATCTGATACGAGCGACCTCTTCTTCGTCCAGCGTGAACACCACGTGGTAATCGTCCGCCGCGGAATCGAGATCGAGATCGGACACTTCGTCTTCTAATCGCTCGACGTGACTCTTGGTGGGCAGGTGAAGCTCGCGCGGGAGGCTCTCGTAGACGGTCATCCCACCCGGCCCCCTCAGGGCCCATTGTTCGGTGAAGGTGCCGTGGTCGTTGCCCCAGCCGCGAAGTACGAGGAACGCTCCGGCTACGCCCGGCTCTTCGCGCAGGAAGACCATGTTTTCCATCGTGGGATGAACCCGTCCCTGTTCCTTGATGTAGTAGCGCTCCCGGTCGATCACCTTTGCGTAGACGAGTCTCGCTCCCATCGTTTCCTTCCTCTAGGCCGGTTCGTAGGTTTGGATCTCGACTCCGAAGTCGATCAACTCTTTCTGAAGGGTTTCGATACCCATCGCTTGGACGGGCGCCATGACCCCTGCGTCATCGTGTCCTTCGTGGGCTAGCTTCAATGCTCCCGTGGCGAGGGTTTCGGCGGTCACACCGTAGACGTCTGCACCTAGCAGCGCGATGTTGCGCCACGTATCCGCGGAACGCGCTTCGGCCAGGATCGCCCACCGGTCTGCTTTACGAGCCCTCACGTCCGGCCCCGCCGACCGGCGGTCGAGCAACTTGTTCGCGACGGCCTGCACCGGTCCCGCTCCCAGGGCTACCTTGACCGCCGGCATCGAGATCCTCATCGCTGCCGCTTGAGCCCTTGAGACGATCCCGTAGAGCTCGAGGGACCGAAGGTCGAGATGCAGTGGCGCGAGTTCGCCGATGCCGAAAGGCAGCGCGATCCCGAGCTTCGGACCTAATGGTGGCGGCATCGGGGCCCATCTGCGTCGCGATCCCGTGCGGACCGACGTAGGCGTTCCATCGACGATCCAACGACCGTCGCGCCCGGCGATGTTGCTGACGATCGTCCTGATGGTGCCCGTGGATGCTTTGCTAGGCATGGAGTAGGTGATCACGGCATCTGGTGAGGACAGCCCTTCGACCGCGAGTGACAAGGCGACATCCGCGGG
>JAXDJQ010000012.1:0-3114 GCA_034667565.1 Actinomycetota bacterium | reverse complement strand
GCTAGGAAAACGACCAGAGGGGACAGGTCGAAGCCCCCGATCGGGGGAATGTAGCGACGCAGGAAGCTCAGGACCGGTTCCGTCAGCTCATAGACAACCCGGATGACGGGGGTGAGAGACGGAGATGGTCTCCAGAACATAGTGGCGTACGACAAGAGGATCCGACCGATGAGGACCCACTTGTAGACCTGGAGAGCCAGGATGATGAGTTCGGCGATTCCCAAGTGGTCCTAGTTACGCCTGGTTATAGAAGCCGCTCTCCTCGAGGAATCGCCTTCGTTCCTCAGCCGAGACTTGGACTCCTGCGGGAGTGAGTAGGTAGACGCTCTCGGTGACCGCTTGCATGGATCCACGCAAGCCATAGGCGAGCCCACTCGCGAAATCGACCAGCCTCCGGGACAACTTCGGGTCGGCGCCAACGAGATTCATGATCACAGAGATCCCGTCCCGGAACTTGTCCCCGATCTCCTGTGCGTCATTGAAGGCACTCGGTTGGACGACGTGCAGCTTGGCTGAAGCGGGCGTTGGGATGGCTGTGACGACCGCGTCCCGGCGAACGGGTCGATCTTCCTTCACCCGCCGGAGAGGCTGACGCTCCCGAACCGCGGGGGCCGCATCCTCGTAATCATCCTCGTAGGCATAGGAATCGAGCTCGTCGTCTTCCACGAGCCCCAGGTAGATGAGGGTCTTCCGCCAAATTCCCATGCGCCGAAGGATATCCCTACGGTCAACTTTTCTAACGGCTTCTGGGACCGAATATCGCGCGGCCCACGCGGACGAGTGTCGCTCCCTCCTCGATCGCCACGGTGAAATCCGAGGTCATGCCCATAGATAGATGCGCGACCCCCGGGAGTGAGCCGGCGACCTCCTCGCGCAGCTCGGCGAGGTGCCGGAAGTAGGGCCGGGCTTCCTCGGGGGACGACGTGCGGGGCGGGATCGTCATCAGTCCGGCAACCTCGAGGCCGCGGAGGGCCGCAAGCTCGGAGGCTAGGGCGCCTGCTCGCTGCGGCTCGATACCGGTCTTGGCCGCTTCGCCTCCGATGTTGACCTCGATGAGGACCTGCTGTCGGATCCCCAGAGCATCGGCTCGCCGGGCGATCGCTTCTCCCAATCCGAAGCGATCGACAGAATGGATCATCAGTGCCGTTCCAACCACGTGTCGAACCTTGTTCGTCTGCAACGGCCCGATGAAATGCCAGCGAACCTCACGGCCAAGAACGGCAGCCTTCTCCTTCAACTCCTGAGCCCGGTTCTCGCCGATATCGGCGAGCCCCGCGTCGAGGCCCGCCGCCACGACATCTACCGAGAACGTCTTGGCGACTCCAACGAGCGTGACCTCGTCCGGTGTTCGACCGGAGCTGGCGCACGCATCTCTGATCCGGGCGCGCACCTCGTCGAGTCTTTCTTGAAGCGTCACCGGACCAGTAGCCCCGCGAACGCTCCTTGCCTCCCCGTCACTCCATCGCGTCGATACGAGAAGTACCGTTCGTTGCAAGAAGTGCAATCGGTCGTGACGTCAACCCGAGGGACCCCCACGCGTTTCAGCACGAACTGAGCCACACGACCGGGATCGACGTGGGTTTCGTCGGCGACGGGCAGACCTCGTTCCCTGAATCGTTCGATTACTTCGGGTCCAACCTCGTAGCAGCACGCATGAATGGACGGTCCGACCCAAGCTCGTTCAACCTCGCCGAGGCGCTCCAAGGCCGCCTCGATCGCGCCGCCCACCAGACCCCGCCATCCTGCATGGGCCACCGCGACCGCCCCCTCGGTCGCCAGCACCACTGGAACGCAATCGGCCGTGAGGATGCCGATGACCTTTCCCGGGATGCGGGAGATCAGTACGTCAGCTTCGCCAACAACTCCGGAGGCGCTCGCTGCAGCTTCGATGACATCGCATCCGTGTGTCTGGCGCGCGAGCACAAGCTCGTGGACGTCGAACCCCGCGGCCCTGGCGACCCGGGCTCGGTTCTCGTCGACCGCCGCCGGATCGTCACCGACGCTCGCGGCTAGGTTGAGACTCGCGTAGGGAGCGGTCGACGCCCCGCCCACGCGATCCGCGAATGCCACTAGAACGCCATCAGAACGCGCCCCCTCGTCGGTCCAGAGCTCGATCCCCTCGCCCGTGACTACTTGGGTCAGCATCCCTGCAGTTTCCCGTACGCGAAAGCGGGGCCCTGAGGGCCCCGCTTCCAGGGAAGTACCGGGGTTGTTCTGGCTTGCCTATTCGTTGCGCAGGAAGGACGGGATCTCGAGGTCCTCATCGGCGTCGAAGACCAGGTGCGCTTCCCTCTCGCTCTCGCCCAAGAAGTTGGGCTCATCGGAATCGACGGCGGTGAGCGAGAAGATCTCTTCATCTGGCTTCACGAGGGCCTCTGCCTCACGCTGGCCCCAACGGTCGAAACCAGCGGCGATGACGGTGACTCGCACCTCGTCGCCAAGGGTGTCGTCGACCACGGCCCCGAAGATGATGTTCGCGTCGATGTGCGCGGCCGCCGAGATGATGCTGGCGGCTTCGTTGACCTCCGACAACCCGAGGTCCGAGCCTCCGGCGATGTTCAAGAGAACGCCACGAGCACCATCGATCGATGCCTCGAGCAACGGTGACGAGATGGCAACACGAGCTGCCTCGGCGGCACGGTTCTCGCCCCGAGCGGTACCGATCCCCATCAGAGAGGACCCCGCTTCGGTCATCACTGCCTTCACGTCCGCGAAGTCGAGGTTGATCAGCCCGGGGGTCGTGATCAGGTCGGTGATCCCCTGAACACCCTGAAGCAGGACCTCGTCCGCCATGCGGAAGGCCTCTAGGAACGACGTGTCGACCTGGCTCACCTCGATCAATCTGTCGTTCGGGATCACGATGAGGGTGTCGACCTTCTCCTTCAGATTCAGGATGCCCTTGTCAGCATTCGACGCGCGGTGCCGGCCTTCGAAACTGAACGGCCGAGTGACTACACCGATCGTCAACGCGCCGAGAGACTTGGCGATCTCGGCCACGATGGGGGCCCCGCCGGTGCCGGTGCCGCCACCTTTACCGGCCGTGATGAAGACCATGTCGGCACCCTTTAGAACCTCTTCGATCTCTTCGCGGTGATCCTCGGCGGCCTGCCGGCC
>JAXDJQ010000011.1:0-4452 GCA_034667565.1 Actinomycetota bacterium | reverse complement strand
AAGAGAAGTATCTATACGTCGGTACCGGACAACCCTCCAGCCCCACTAAAGAGCACCAGCACACGAACGCGATCTTGAAGATCGACATCGACCGCTCCCGATCCACCTTCGGGGACATCATCGATGCATACAAGGGGATCCCGGAGACGTACGTTCCCGGTCTCCAGAACCAGCCCGTGTGCCAACAGTTCGGAGACGACACCCCAGCCGCAGGTGCATGTCTGAACCAGGATATCGACTTCGGTGCTTCACCGAACCTGTTCCGCGACGAGCGCGGCAACCTGATGGTTGGTGAATATCAGAAGGCGGGCGTGTACCACGCGGTCTACGCAGACACTATGCAGCAGGCATGGACCGCCATCTTGTCGCCGTTGTTGGGCCCGGCATATCTCGCGAACGCCGCGAGCACCGCGTACGACGGCAAGCACATCCTCGGTGTCGGATCCTTCCCCGGCCAGATGTTCGGTCTGAACAAGACGACTGGGGGCTATGACTGGGTCGCACCGGTCGCCGATGGGGTGCAGTACAACCCGATCAGTACCGCCAACGGCGTTGCATACACGACCGACACGAAAGGGTTCCTCGACGCATTCGATGCCGCGACAGGTACACCCTTGATGGCCCGGCCCATGGGTGCCGATGCCGGTGAAGCGTGCGCCAACCTTGCCGGTGGTTCGGCGATCGCGCGCAACACCGTTTACGCGATCTGTGACACCGGAAGCGCGGGTGGCGGATGGATAATCGCTTACACGGTGCCGAAGTAGCTCGCCTACATTCGACTCGATCCATAGAAAGGCCCCCGGTTCCCCGGGGGCCTTTCTATGTAAGGGGCTTCAGGGGGGCGAGACTTAGGTCGAGGCGTTTCTCTCCCGCGTCGGGGAAGTTCACCGTCGCCTCCAGACCGAAGTTAGAGCGAGCGATCTCGACGATCGTTCCGCGGCCCCATCTGGTGTGCTCGACCTCCTGACCCACCTTGAACACGGTGGGGTCATGGGTAGCACCCGGAGACCAGGCCTTCCCCGCTTTCGCTTGTTGACCCGCCTGATGCACGAGCTCGTTCGGGATCTCGGCAAGGAATCGCGATGCGGGGTTGTAGTTGAGCCCGCCCCACAGGCTGCGCGACCAGGCATTCAACAGGTACAAGCGCTCGCGCGCCCGAGTGATGCCGACGTAGCAAAGCCTTCGCTCTTCTTCTAACTGATCGGGGTCTCCGAGCGATCGGATGTGAGGGAACACACCGTCTTCCATCCCGACGATGAACACGACCGGGAACTCCAAACCCTTCGCGTTGTGCATCGTCATGAACGTGACACCGGCTTCCTCGCCTTCTTGCTCGTCGGTGTCGGTGATCAAAGCGATGCCCTCAAGGAACTCGGTGAGGCTCGGGTTCTCGGCCCCCTCGTCGTACTCCCTGGCGACGCCGGCGAACTCCCGCAGGTTCTCCTGGCGCGACAAGGCCTCGAAGGAGCGTTCGGCGGCGAGCTCGTCCATGTAGCCGGTGATGTCCCACGTCATCTCGACGATCTCGGCGACGCTCATGTCGGCGTCGGCAAGATTGATCCGGTTGAACAAGCGCGCTGCCTCCAGCACTCCCCCGAGAGCCTTCTTGGTGAGCCCGGGAACCTCTTCCGCCAGTTCGAACGCTTCCCCCAACCCGATGTCCTGCTGGCGCGCGAACTCCGAAAGCTTCGCGAGTGTGGTGTCTCCGATGCCTCGGCGCGGCGCTTGGGCTGCGCGCGCGACGCTCACCGAGTCTTGAGGGTTTACAGCGGCGCGCAGCCACGCGATCAGGTCCTTGATCTCGCGACGCTCGTAGAATCTGACACCGCCGACGACTTTGTAGGGAACCTCCTCTCTTGAGAAGATCTCCTCGAGCACACGGGACTGCGCGTTAGTTCGATAGAAGACCGCAACGTCCGATAGTGCATGACCGTGGTCTTTCAAACGCATGATCTCGCCGGCGACCCAGGCCGCTTCGTCGTGTTCGTTCTGCGCGTGATAGCGAGTGATGAGCTCCCCCGCCGTCGACTCGGTCCACAGAGACTTGGGTTTGCGCATCGCATTGTTCTCGATGACCGCGTTCGCTGCGTTGAGGATCGTCTGTGTCGAGCGATAGTTCTGCTCCAAGGTGATCACGTGCGCGTCTTCCCAGTCACGTTCGAAATCGAGGAGGTTCTTGATCGTCGCTCCTCGGAACGCATAGATGCCCTGGTCGGCGTCCCCGACGACGAAGATGTTCCGCGACTTCCCCGCCAGCATCGTCGCGAGCCGAGACTGCGCGTGGTTCGTGTCCTGGAACTCATCAACGAGGACATGCTCGAATCGAGACTGGTAATGGCCGAGCACCTCGGGGAATCGATCGAAGACCTCCACGATCCTGAAGATCAGGTCGTCGAAGTCGAAAGCCCCGTTATCCCGCAGGCGGCGCTGGTACTCGACGTAGACCTCGCCGATGGTTTTCTCCCAGGGATTGTTCGCGAAGTCCGTGTACATGCCAGCGTCGATGAGCTTGCTCTTCGCGTCCGAGATCGCAGCGGCGACGGCGCGCGGCGGGAAGCGCTTCGGGTCGACGTTCAGTTCCTTCATGCAAGCCTTGATCAGGCGGTCAGAGTCGGACGCGTCGTAGATCGAGAACGACGAGCGGATCCCTAGGTTGTGGGACTCCCGGCGCAGCATGCGCACACAGGCTGAGTGGAAGGTGGAGACCCACATCTTCTGAGCAACGGATGTCCCGATCAACTCGCCAACCCGAGCTTTCATCTCGGCGGCCGCCTTGTTCGTGAATGTGATGGCGATGATCGCGAAGGGCGAGGTCCCCTCGCGGATGAGATGGGCGATCCGGTGGGTCAGCACTCGCGTCTTGCCGGAACCTGCCCCCGCGACGATCAGGACCGGTCCGCCAGCGTGTGTGACGGCCTCGAGCTGTACCGGGTTAAGAGATGCGAGAGGGTCTGGTTCCATCGTCTCCAAGGTACGCCTTAGGCATGACGATGCCGGACCTTCGCGACCAGACCGGAAAGCCCCCTCCGTTCTGCCGGGGACAGACCCACGGCCATGAACGCTCCGAGGTAGGCGACCATGCCGACGAGGACCGTTAAAGCAAGGTCGGACCACCACACGCTCTCGACCATCCGATGCACGACCCACATCGTCCCGAAGGCGACAATCGTCGGCGCCACGAGCCGGGCGTAGTCCCTCTCGTAAGGAGCGATGTTCACGAAACGACGGACCAGTACCAAACGAGCAAGGTTCGATAGACCGAACGTGACCGCGTTAGCGATGGCGGCCCCCTCGATGCCATATCGGGGACAGAGGATGAACGCAAGCACGAGGCTCAGCACGAGAGAACACGCATAGACGATGAGGTCCCAACCGGTGCGTCCGACCATGATCAAGATGAATCCAACGCTGCCCGTTGCGATGTTCGCGAACTGACCGGCGAGAAGGATCAGGAGTGCGGTCTGTCCTCCGGTGAACTCCCCACCGAAGATCCGCAGAGCCGTGTCCGGGGCGACGGCCAGAACAAGGAACAGAGGCATCGTCGCGGCCATGGTCCAGCGGGTGAGGGTCTTGAACAGTCGATCCAACCTCTCTCGCTCTCCCCGACTGTAGAGGTCCGCCACGAAAGGGCTGAACATCAGGCTTACGGAGGTCAGGAACAGGACCAGCACCTGACCCGCGCGCAACGCCGCTGAGTAGACGCCGATCTCTTTGTCCGAGGCGTATCGGGTCAGGACGAAGAGATCGGTCCAGAACAGGAGTTGCGAGAACAGCGCTGCGGGCGCCCGGGGTCCCGCATAACGCATGAGCTTGCTCATCGCTCCCTGCTCGAGCGGTGCGATGTTCCATCTGGAGCTCTCGCGCCGCCAGAAGTAGAAGGCGGCGGCCGTCGCCACAACCCAGGAGAGCGAGTAGGCAAGCACCGCCATCCAGGTCGTTTCGTCGATGCGGAAACCGACCAGCATCAGGACGACCCACAACAGCGGTTGACCGGCCCAGAAGACGTACAGCGTGTAGCGCATGATCTTCAGGCCGCGCGTCGCCGACAACCAAACGTTCGCGAGAGCTAAGAACGGCAGGCCGATCGCTGCTACTTCAACGACGTGGTCACCGAGAGCATCGCGAACGGAAAACAATGAACGCACCGCATCTGCCCCGGCGTAGACCGCTATCGCCACGAGCGTGCTCACGGATCCCGCAACGAGTGCGGCCCGAGCGACGGGAGCTCGGACCTTGTCGAACCGACCTACCCCCGCCTCGACCGCTACGTCACGAAGCACCGCCATGTCCATGCCCGCCCGGGTAGCGAACGAGGCCACGAAGAGGGCTTGGGTGATGACGGTCACCACCCCGTATCCCTCGGCGCCGAGGGTGTTGGTCAGGATCACCTGGGCCGCTAGCGTGGCGAGTGCTGCAAGAACGATGCCGAGAACGTTCTGAGACGTTCCGGAG
>JAXDJQ010000010.1:0-9493 GCA_034667565.1 Actinomycetota bacterium | reverse complement strand
CGAAGCCGACTGCCAGTGGTGCAAGTTCAAGCCCTTGTGTCCCCTGTGGTCCGAAGGCAAGGAGCTCCCAGCGTGAGCGATCCCAGACAGTCAGCAGCCATCCGGGCCGCGCTCAAAGGCTACGAACCCACCGACGAGCAGTGGGAGGCGATCTCGCACCCGCTCGAACCCCTGTACCTGATCGCGGGGGCCGGATCGGGAAAGACCGCGGTGATGGCAGCGCGCATCGCATGGGCCCTCGAGACGCAGAGTCTCTCGCCGAGCCAGATCCTCGGACTCACGTTCACGAACAAGGCGGCCGACGAACTCCTCGAGCGCGTCCATCGCGCCCTTACCGAGATAGGTGACGAATCCGGCGAGGACGTGACAGTCCAGACCTACAACGCGTTCGCAGCCGGAATAGTGCGCGACTACGGCTTGCACGTCGACGTCGAACCCGAGGCGGGTCTCCTCTCCGAGGCCCAGCAATGGCAGTTGCTGCTCGCGTGCCTCGACGATCTGCCGGCATTCGAAGCTCTCGAGATCCGCTCGACCTACGTCGTCGGGTCGGCGATCGGTCTCGCATCCTCGGTTGCCGACCACATGGTCGAGCTCGATGCGATCGATGCAGCGGCCGACCGGTTCCTTTCGATGAAGGGCCTCGAGCCCGAGATGGCCGAAACCGCCAAGAAGCGCAAGGAGCTCGTGCGTGCGGTGGGTGCGTACCAGCGCGCGAAGCGCGGCGCCGGTCGCATCGACTTCGGCGATCAGATCTCCAAAGCGGTCGAGGTCCTCGAAGGCAACGCAGAGGTTCGCGATGCCTACCGGCAGCGTTACCCGTTCGTGCTGCTCGACGAGTACCAGGACACGAACGTCGCGCAACGCAAGATGTTGCAGGCGCTCGTCGGCGATGCGGGTGCCGTCACCGCGGTCGGCGACGCTCGGCAGGCGATCTTCGCGTGGCGCGGTGCGACGATGTTCAACCTGATCGGATTCCCCGACGACTTCCCTCGCGCCGATGGCATCCCGTACGACCCGGTGTCGTTGTCCGAGAACTTCCGCTCCGGGTCGAAGATCCTCGACGTCGCTAACAGCGTGGTCGAGAAGATCCCCGAGGAACGGCGTCCCGGTGCACCCCTTCGCGCCCAGCCGTGGAATGGGACCGGCGAGGTCTCCCTCGCCCTCTTCACCGACGAGCGCGCCGAAGCCGAGTGGATCGCGACCGAGTGCAAGCGCCTGCACGGCGAGGTCGCCCTCGAAGGCCGGGACCCGGTCGAATGGAAAGACATGGCCATCCTCGTCCGCAGGAAGGCCGCCATGGATGCGGTGATCCAAGCTCTCGGCGAGCACGACGTGCCGGTGGAGGTCATCGGTCTCGGCGGCTTGCTGAAGACACCCGAGGTGACCGAGGTCGTGGCCTGGTTACGCGCTCTGGAGTCCAAGCCGGGTGCGAACCGGTGGCTCGGTCGCATCCTGCTCGGCCCCCGCTGGCGTATCCACTATCGAGACATCTCGTTGCTGGCCCGGTGGGCCACGGCCCAGAACTGGGAGCTGCGCGTGAAGCTCACCGGTGGCGACGAGGAAGCAGCACGTGACATGGAGCCCGGCGACGTGGCGTACTCGCTCGCGGAGGCGCTGGGTCATCTCGATGAGATCGAGCATCTTGGCGAAGAGGCGAAGCGCCGCTTGCGAGCGTTCTCTGAACGCTTGGCCTCGATCCGGAAGAAGACCAACGCACCGTTGCTCGAGCTCGTTCAAGAGATCTTGCGCCAGACCGGCATCGTCGACGCGCTCGAGTCATCATCGGCGCGTAGCGCGGGCGCGGCTAAGCAGAACATCTCTAACTTCCTCGACCAGGTTGCGAGTTTCGCTCCTGTCGAAGGCGAGGCGACCCTCCGAACGTTCATCGCTTACCTAGAGGCCGCAGAGAAGGCCGAAGAGACCCTCGATGCGTCGCAGCCTGCGGAGCAGAACTCGGTGAAGTTGATGACGGTCCACAACGCGAAAGGACTCGAGTTCGAATGCGTCTTCGTACCGTCGGTTGCAGCTAGCGATGGCAAGAACGGCAAGGTCTATTCGGTCTTCCCGAACACCAGAGGCTCGAACCCACTTACGAGCTACTCGGAGCTCCCGTACGAGGTGCGCGAGGACCGCGATCACCTGCCGACCTATCAAGGTCACCTCGGCAAGTTCCGTGCCGCCGTCGCCGAACGGGTGATCGAGGACGAACGCAGATTGTTCTATGTGGCCCTCACACGTGCGAAACAGCGCCTGGCGGTGTCCGCCGCGTGGTGGTACGGGCGTGACAAGCGCGAGAAAGGCCCCTCGGAGTTCTGGGAAGACCTCGAAGCGCTACCAGGCCAGGACCTCCTAACCGTGGTTCGACGCGACGAGATGCCGGCGGAGAACCCTCTGTTCGACGCGATGGAGGACCGTCGCCAGTGGCCGCCGGAGCCGCGCGTTGGCCTGGAGGATCCCCTGTTCGGAGACGGGTGGGGGAGCGCCGCCGACCGTGCGGTTGCCGACGACTCGACGATCGCGGCCCTCATGGATGGGATGACCCCCGAGGAACGCGCCGCGACCGAAGAGCTGGTTGCGGCTCACAACAAGGATCTCGAGCTCATCGCCGAGGCGATGCGGCGCGAGGCAGCGGCCGAGCCTGTGGTGCGCGACATCATCTCGGCGACGAACTTCGTGCGCTTGAACAAAGGGGAGACGACTCACTGGAGCCTGTCGCGCCCCCTGCCGGATCGGCCGACCGATGCCCGCCGGATAGGCACCGAGGTACACCGCTTGATCGAAGAGAAAGCACGAGGAATCTCGCCCTATCCCGAGGAGGAAGAGCTCGACGATCCCTCGAAGCTGACCGCAACCGACCACCTGGATCTTCTCCTCGCGAACTTCGAAGCATCTGGGTATGGCGAGCGCAGTCTCGCGGCCCTGCCGAGCGGCGAGTTGATGGTCGAGCTTCCGTTCACTTTGAAGCGCGGTGGTCACATCATCCGCGGACGTATCGATGCCGTGTACGAAGACGACGACGGCAGCCTCGAGATCGTCGACTTCAAGACGGGCGGTCGGTTCGAGGTTGACGACACGAACGATCAGTTGCTCGTCTACAAGGACGCGCTCGACGCGAACGGGTTGTTGCCGGAGAACAAACCGGTGAGGCTCACGTATCTGTTCCTGGATGGTGAACCGCCACTGAGCCGGGTGGTGACTTAGCCCCGAAAACTTAGGGAGCCGCGTAACTCTCCGCATGCGCTCGGACGATGCCCGCTTCCAGGGTTCCGAAGTTCAGCGACTGCACGTCGACGGAGTTTGTCATCAGGGTGCACGGGGATGCCTCACCAGTGCCTACGTCGTTCGTAGAGATGCCCTCGACACAGTTCGCGTGCTCGTGACGCGCGCCCAGCAGATGGCCCAACTCGTGCGCCGCGGTCTTGGCCGGGAGGTCCACGTAGAAGTTAAGCCCCCCGGTGCTGACCTTCTGATCGAACGCTTCGGCCACTGCAAAGGCGCGGTCTGCGTACCGGATCCCGCCGATGCAGTCTGAATAACCGACGACGTCCTCTGTCGCTAGATAGAGATCCTTCGTCGTCAGGACCAACACGGCATCCGAGCCCGTCGGGCGCGCACCGACCGAGAGTGCCTTCGCCTGCTGTAGCAACGCGCTCGCCGAGGCAGCGGGAGGTTGAGAACCGGCATCGGCCTCGAACGTGACCTTCTTATAAGTAGGTGTGAGCGTGATGTTCAAGGGTGAGTAAGCCTGGGCGGCCTTCGCAACGATCGCTTCTGCTTCGGGCTTCCCGAGGCCGTCGTGCAGAACGGTTACGTCGAGGGCGAGGTCACTCCCCGGGTTGGACATGACCTTGGCCTTCTCGGGGACGTACTCATCGCAATCTTGAGCCCGGTCGACCCTCTTTGGAAGGCCGTGGCGCGCGGCTGCCAGGGGCGTGACGAGGAGCGCCAGGGACACTCCTGCGACGAGGGCGCGAAGGCTCGGACGCCTGATAAGGGCCATACGGAGGGGTTCGGCGCCTTCCAGGACGTTCCTGCGCCTGGTTCGCTTCCGGTAGTCACAGGGGGGAGGCATCATGGGGGCATGCCGGAGACCTCCTCCCTCGAGCGCTTCTCGGGAGTCACCCGCGCCTGGTTCGAGACCTCTTTCCAGGCCCCCACGACCGCCCAGGCGGGGGCATGGGAGGCCATCTCATCGGGGGAGAACGCCCTGGTGATCGCCCCCACGGGGTCGGGCAAGACCCTCGCAGCGTTCTTGTGGGCGATCGATTCCTTGGTCGCGGTCCCGATCCCGGAGGAGAAGAAGCGCCTCCGGACCCTCTATATCTCGCCCCTGAAGGCTCTCGCCGTCGATGTCGAACGCAACCTGCGTTCACCCCTGAACGGGATCCGGGCGGCGGGGCAGCGACTGGCCCAACCGGTGCCCGATCTGACGGTCGGGATGCGAACTGGCGACACCCCTCAAGAAGAACGTCGGCGTTTCGCTACGCACCCTCCCGACATACTCATCACGACGCCCGAATCGTTGTTCCTTCTGCTCACCTCTCAAGCCCGTGAGGCACTGCGCTACATCGATACTGTCATCGTCGACGAGGTGCACGCGGTTGCCGGCACGAAGCGCGGATCGCACCTCGCTTTGAGCCTCGAACGCCTCGACGAGTTGTTGGACAAGCCTGCGCAACGGATCGGGTTGTCGGCCACCGTGCGTCCTCCCGACGAGATCGCTCGCTTCTTGGGGGGCATCCACCCCGTCCGGATCATCAACCCGCCGAGCGAGAAGCGTTTCGACCTGTCGGTTGTGGTCCCGGTCGAGGACATGAGCTCGCTGGGCGAACTTACGGGCGAGGTTGCCGGTTCGGCTTCGGGTGTCGAGCAACGCACCAGCGTGTGGCCACACGTTGAGGAGCGTTTGCTCGAGCTCATCCGCGCCCACAAGTCCACGATCGTCTTCGCTAACTCCCGTCGTTTGTCGGAGCGGTTGTGCGCGCGCCTGAACGAGATGGCCGAAGAAGAGATCGTCCGGGCCCATCATGGTTCGGTCTCGCGCGAGCAACGCCTATCGATCGAAGAAGATCTCAAGGCCGGACGCTTGCCGGCGGTCGTCGCCACCAGCTCGCTCGAGCTCGGGATCGACATGGGGGCCGTGGATCTCGTGGTGCAGGTCGAAGCGCCCGACTCCGTAGCCTCTGGGCTCCAACGGATCGGTCGTGCCGGACACCAGGTCGGTGCGGTCAGCAGGGGGGTGATCTTCCCCAAGTTCCGCGGAGACCTACTCGAGTGTGCCGTCGTGACCGAGCGGATGCTCGCGGGTCAGATCGAAGAGATCCACTACCCCCGTAATCCTCTCGACGTGCTGGCGCAACAGATCGTCGCCATGACTGCGATGGATCCCTGGACGGTCGACGACCTCGAGCGCGTCGTGCAGAGAGCCGCCCCCTTCGCGGACATGCCTCGCAACGGCTTGGAAAGTGTTCTTGACATGCTCTCCGGTCGGTACCCATCCGATGAGTTCGCCGAGCTGCGTCCACGTTTGAACTGGGACCGTGTCGAAGACACCTTGACCGGCAGGCCCAACGCGCAGCGGCTGGCGGTGACCTCTGCAGGAACGATCCCCGACCGCGGGCTGTTCGGTGTCTTCCTGGCGGGTGAGAAGGGACCGCGCGTCGGCGAGCTCGACGAGGAGATGGTCTACGAGTCCCGCCCCGGTGAGACGTTCCTGCTCGGTGCCTCTACTTGGTTGATCGAGGACATCACGCACGACCGGGTGATCGTCACGCCCGCGCCGGGACAGCCCGGCAAGATGCCGTTCTGGCACGGGGACGCTTTAGGCCGTCCGATAGAGCTGGGCCGCGCCCTCGGGGCATTTATCCGCGAGGTCATGGCGGCATCACCACCCGAGAAGAAAGCGCGGCTCGAAGCGTCGGGTCTCGACCCTCTCGCGGTCGACAATCTCTTGGCTTATCTCGAGGAGCAGCGACAAGCGACCGGAACCCTTCCCGACGACCGGACCATCGTCGTCGAGCGATTCCGGGATGAGCTCGGTGACTGGCGGGTCTGCATCCACTCACCGTTCGGAGCCCGCGTGCACGCTCCGTGGGCCCAGGCGATCGAGGCTCGCGTCCGGCAGCGCTTGGGTCTGGAGATCCAATGCATCTATACCGACGATGGCATCGTCATCCGCATCCCAGAGGCCGACGAGGCGCCTTTGGGAGAAGCGGTGTTCATCGATCCCGAGGAGATCGACGATCTCGTGATCCAGGAGGTGGGGCAGTCCGCGCTCTTCGCGTCACGGTTCCGTGAATGCTCGGCCCGCGCCCTCCTTCTCCCGAAGCGAAACCCAGGAAAGAGACAGCCGCTGTGGCAGCAGCGCCAGAAGAGCGCTCATCTCCTGCAGGTAGCTAGTCGCCACGAGTCATTCCCGATCATGCTCGAGACCTACCGGGAATGTTTGCAAGACGTGTTCGATCTCCCGGCTCTCAAAGAGCTCATGTCTGCACTCCAACGCCGCGAGATACGCGTCGTCGAGGTCGACACGCCGTCACCGTCACCGTTCGCAAGCTCGCTCCAGTTCGGGTTCGTCAGCGCGTTCATGTACGAGGGCGATGCCCCGCTTGCCGAACGTCGCGCGCAAGCCCTATCACTCGACCGTTCGCTGCTTGCCGAGATCATGGGTCACGAAGAGCTTCGTGAGCTCATCGATGATCATGCACTTGGCGAGATCGAGCTCGAGCTCCAGATGCTTAGCGACAACCGAAAGATCAAGGACAAGGATGGGCTACACGATGCCTTCCGCTCTTTGGGCGATCTGACCGTTGCCGAGGTGAAGCCTCGATGCTTGTCTCCCCACCAGGTCCAGGGATGGCTCGAGGAGCTGGAGGCAGATCGCCGCACGATCAAGCTGATGATCGCCGGTGCCGAGCGGTGGGCCGCGATCGAAGACGCATCGCGGTTCCGGGACGCTCTCGGCACTCCGCTACCTGTCGGTATCCCGGACGCGTTCCTGGAGACCGTTGCCGATCCCTTGAGTGATCTGGTCGCGCGCTTCGCCCGCACCCATGGCCCCTTCGTCGCGTCGGATGTTGCCGCGCGTCTCGGCCTTGGGGTTGCGATCGTCGAAGGCGCCCTCGGACGCTTGGAGGTCGCCGGGCGGGTGGCGGAAGGGGAGTTCAGGCCCGGCGGACATGGCAGCGAGTGGATAGACGTCGAAGTGCTGCGGCGTTTGCGGCGCCGGTCGCTTGCCGCGTTCCGCCGCGATGTCGAGCCCGTCGCTCCAGAGGTACTTGCTCGATTCGACATCGCCTGGCAGGGCATCGCTTCTGGTGGAGGGGTGCGACGCGAGTCGACCCTCGATGATGTCTTCCGGGTCGTCGAACAGTTGGCGGGCGCACCGATCCCCGCTTCGGCTCTAGAGCGACAGGTTCTTGCGGCACGCTTACCCGGCTACTCGTCTGCCCTTCTCGATCAGCTCGGAGCATCCGGCGAGGTTGTCTGGGCGGGATCCGGTCCGATAGGTCAGGACGACGGGTGGGTGGTGCTTGCCACTGCGGACAAGGCACATCTCTTGCTTCCGGAGCAGTCGGTCGAGGAGCTCTCTCCAACCGCGATCAAGATCAGCGATGTGTTGTCCTCCGGGGGCGCGATGTTCTTCCGGCAGATCGCCGACGCGACCGGCTCGACCGACGACCAGGAGTTGTTGCTCTCCCTATGGGAGCTCGTGTGGGCGGGGGTTGCTACGAACGACACCTTGGCCCCGCTACGCGCGCTGGTGGGAGGAGGGCGCCCGCGTTCATCTCGATCGAATCGAGGCAGACGGGGGCCGGCGTTCCCATCGCGTTTGGGACCACCGGCGGCGGCAGGCCGATGGAGCTTGGTACCGATCCGAACCACCGACGCAACGCGGCGTCTGCACGCGACCGCGGAGCAACTGCTCGTGCGCCACGGCATCGTTACCCGCGGCGCGGTGATGGCCGAGCACGTCTATGGAGGTTTCGCCGCCGTCTATCCCGTCCTCAAGGCGATGGAGGACTCGGGACGCTGCCGGCGCGGTTACTTCGTGGAGGGTCTCGGTGGTGCGCAGTTCGCCATGCCTGGAGCGGTGGATCGCATGCGAGCCCTGGCGGAACCTCTCGGAGACACACCTCAGACCTACGTGCTGGCTGCAACCGACCCTGCGAACCCATACGGATCGACACTCCCGTGGCCCCAGAGGGAAGGCACGCATCGACCGGGGCGCAAGGCAGGTGCGGTTGTGGTGTTGGTCGACGGCGAGCTCGAGCTCTATGTAGAGAAGGGTGGCAAGACGCTGCTCTCCTACAGCGATGAGGCCGAGCGTCTCCAACCGGCCGCCGACGCACTCGCCCTCGCGGCTCGAGAGGGTTTGCTCGGGAAGCTCTCGGTCGAGAAGGCCGATGGTGGCGCGATCCAGGACTCGGCACTGGCACGCGCCCTCGTCGAGGTGGGGTTCAAGCCGACTGCTCGCGGTCTGCGATTGCGTGCCTGAGGGAGATACCGTCTTTCTTGCCGCTACGCGTCTGCATGACGCTCTCGCGGGTGAAGCTCTGACCAGAACGGACTTCCGCGTGCCGAGCCTGGCAACCGTCGATCTCTCCGGCGAGGTCGTCCAGAACGTGGTGGCCCGTGGGAAGCACCTCCTGTTCCGCGTCGGGACGGGGCGCTCGCTCCACACCCATTTCAAGATGGAGGGGTCGTGGCATCTCTACCGCCATGGCGACCCATGGCGCGGGCCAGGCCATGAAGTGAGGGCTGTTCTCGAGACATCAACGCGCGTCGCGGTCGGCTTCCGCCTCCCCGTGATCGAGCTGATCAAGACCGCGGACGAAGACTCGATCGTCGGACACCTCGGTCCCGATCCGCTGCAGCCGAACTGGGATGCCGACGAAGCTGTCCGGCGATTCAGACAACGTCCCGACGAACCGATCGGGGCGGTCGTCTTGGACCAGCGCGTGATCGCAGGCCCCGGCAACGTCTACAAGTCGGAGATCTGTTTCCTCCGCGGCGTGCATCCCTCGAGGTTGGTGAGGGAGGTGCCGGACCTAGAAGGATTCGTGGTGAAGCTGGCGCGCCTCATGCAGGCGAACAAGACAACCGGCATGCAGATCACGACGGGTGATACGCACCGAGGTCGGATGCAGTGGGTCTACGGGCGGGCGGGAGAACCATGCCGACGATGCCGGACGAAGATCGAGCGAGAGATGCAACCCGGTTATGGCGGAGACAGGGTTACGTTCTGGTGCCCGACCTGCCAACTACACAGCGGCTAGCGGCCTCACGTCGTTGTAGAGGACCGGGTCGTAGATGACGGGGAGCGACACGCTGGTGCCTTCGTCACCGCCGGCGTAGATCGTCACCTGGCCCTCCGCGAAGGTAGCGACCTTGTCGGGGTGGCTCGAAGCGATGATGAGTTCGAGCTTGTGGCCTTTCTGAAGCAAGTGCCCCTGTGGCTGACACTCGATGTCGAACTCGTAGACCTGTGCCG
>JAXDJQ010000009.1:0-4527 GCA_034667565.1 Actinomycetota bacterium | reverse complement strand
AGCGCGGTTCCGAGGCGAGTCGGCGTAGCCACGGCGGAAGATCGAACCGGGGCGGAAGATTGCGCGCCAGACCTGGCTGTTGTGCAGGCTGTCCACCCGTGCAGCGATCTTTTCCCTTAGACCCGGCCGCTCTACCTGTGCCACCTCTGCCCTTTCCCTCTAAGCCTTCTGCGTCTCGGGAACGGTGCCCATCGCACGCGCCCCCTTCTTCGCACCCTTCGGTACCGAGCTCTGCACGAGTGCGCCTGTTGGGCAGCGCTCGACGCAGAGGTTGCAGCGGGTACAAGCGTTGTCGTCGATCAAGAACAGGATGTCGTTCGGGTTCATCTGTCGAGCGAGCTCGACGTTGCCCGAGTCTGCCACGGACGACGGGTCGACCATGAAGATGCAGTACCAGGGGCAGATATCCACGCAGCCTTCGCACAAGATGCACTGCTCCGGGATGAAGTCGATGAAGTTCTTCGGCTTGACGGCACTCTTCAGCCAGTCACCATCGACGAGGCCCATCTGGTAGTCGTCCCGAAAGATGGGTTTCTCGATGATCTCCATCTTCTTGGGCTCTAGAGGTTTCGGCATATATCCGCTACTTGCCCGACATGTAGCCCTTGACGACGTCCTGGATCCCCTTGCCCCCAAGACGCTTGCGCTTGTTCTCTTGCCAGAAGTACATGGTGGCAAGCAGCGCGATGAAGAAGTTCATCTGGACGCCGTTCGCCACGAGGTCGCGGACGATCTTGACCTGGACCGGGTTGAGGCCGTTCTTGTTGACGAGAGGAACCTTCTTGGAGAAGTCGATGATCTGGGCGATGTACTGATCGAACTTGTAGATGATCAGCGACGGAAGTTGGCCCACGAGGGCGATCACGAGGATCCAGATGATGAAGCCAAGGATGATGGCCTTCGTCCAAGTCATCGGACGGTCCGTGTACCGGTAAACCCGGTCTGGGATCTTCGGGAATGGGAGCGCCATCAGGGCTGCATCTTATAGGCGCGACCCTCCCGCGGAACAACCTTCGCGTGGTTGAGAACTTGTGCGTTTGCGCAGGTCAGCTAGTGCGTTTGTGTAGTTGCTCGATCCTTCGCTCGAGGTCTTTCTGACGGACCTGGATCGAAAGCAGGTAGCCCCCGATCGCGACCCACACCGCACCGAACGCGATGGCCAACCAGGCGACATCGCTCACGCGGGTGCTCCTTCCAGCATCGGGGGCTCCAGTTCCAGCTCCGACACCTCGTCGGACAGGGTTCCCAGGCGCACCCTGACGGCGAGCAACCACGCAGCCAGCAGCGTGAACGCGATCAGGGAGGTGAAGAAGGCAAGCATCTCGGGGCCGCCTAGGCCCGACGATTCGGCCGGATTGGCAGGGGTAGGGCCACTGGGATGGAGGGTTCGCCACCAGTAGACCGAGAAATGAACGATCGGAACGTTGACGAACCCCACGATCCCGACCACGGCGGCGACCCGCCCTGCCCTGGATGGATCGGTTGCTAGGCCCCTAACGAACAGGTAGCCAACGTAGGTGAGCCACAGGACCAGGGCGGAGGTGAGCCTCGCGTCCCACTGCCAGTAGGTGCCCCATACGGGTTTGGCCCAGATGGGCCCGGTGATCAGGACGAGGGAGCAGAAGACCACGCCGACCTCGGCTGCCGCGTGAGCCAGGAGGTCCCAACGCCGGGCTGCCGTGCGCAGGTATGCGATGGAGGCGATGAACACGATGGCGAATCCGAGGTACGCGACCCAGGCGGAAGGCACGTGGACGTAGAAGATCCGCTGGAGCTGCCCACCCATCTCGTCGACCGCCTCACGGGCGACGAAGAAGATGAGGAACAAGGCGAGAGCCACGAGGGTCCACGCGACGAAGCCGAGTCGCTGCAGAGAAGTGGACCTGGAAGCCATGAGGCCCGAACATTACTAAGCCACGTGGCGACGACGTCGACACCGGCTTAGCAACAGGACTAGCGTAAGCCAGTCCGCATTACTAATCTCCCTTGACTATGACGTCTCGTCTCGGTCTGACCGTCCCCGTGCTTCCGTTCGACGTTCGCAAGTCATGCGAGCTTGCTCGGCGTGCGGAGGACCTCGGCTACACGGACGCGTGGGCGGCCGAAGCGTCGGGAACCGACGGGTTTTCGGTTGCGTCGGCGGTTGGCATAGCCACCGAGAAGATGCGGATCGGGATCGCGATCGTTCCGATCTTCACCCGGCCCCCCGCTTTGATCGCGATGAGCACCCTCGCCGCACACCAAGCATGCGGTGGGAGGTTCTGCCTTGGCCTCGGCGCGTCGTCCCCCACGATCGTCGAGCGGTGGATGGGGATCGATTTCGATAAGCCGTTGTTGCGTGCGCGCGAGACGATCGAGTCCGTTCAGGCCGCGCTGACGGGGGACAAGGTCGATTACTCCGGTGACACGGTCCACATCAAAGGGTTCCGGATGGAACAAGGCGTCACCGGGAAGGTCCCATTGTTCCTCGCCGCTCTGGGACCCAAGATGCTCGAGCTTGCTAACGAGAAAGCAGATGGTGTCGCCCTTTTCCTAGCTTCCGAGGAGGGCGTTCGCTACGCGAAGAAGCACGCGCCAAGTTGCGAGACACTGGCACGTCTCATCTGTTTCATCGGGGATGAACCCGAGGAGGTACGTGACTTCGCCCGCTGGTTGTTGACGCCTTATCTGACCGTTCCCGGTTACAACCGGTTCGTTGCTGCGCAGGGCTTCGAAGGAGAAGCCGAGCAGGTCGCTACGAAGTGGGCGGCGGGTGACCGGCAGGGAGCACTTGCTGCGATCACGGACGACCTGGTCGATGCCCTCGTTGTCGCGGGCCCGGTGGAGGCGTGTAAGGAGCGGCTCACCGCGTATCGCGAAGCCGGCTTGGACACACCGGTGTTGATGTTGTTGTCGCAGAAGGGGCCTCAAGCCGTCGAGCGCGCGATCGAGGAGATGGCCGGTGGGTAACCAACGTCGCAAGCTTCAGACCGAGCGACGACGACGCCAGCGCCGGCGGATCACGGTGCTGTTCGGAGTTGCCCTCCTCGCGATCGCCGGCGTATTTGCCTACTTCTACTTCACGCGCGATGAGGGCTCCGCACCTGCAGGCAAGAGTCACAATGCCGCAGAGTTCTTCGAAGGCGGCCCCCGTAGTCTGGTCTACGCCAACTTCGACGCGGCCCAGGACTTGCACGTGCTCGATCTGGGATCGAAAGATGACTCAGTCTTGGTCGAGCTCCCGGAGAACGGCGAAACCTTCGCGGCCCCTGGGTCCGACTGGGTATCCATCGTGGTGGAGGGGGCCGCGGCGGGATCCGGTCCCTCTCTGGTGCTCTTCGATCCCACCAGTGAAGAGCAGCTCGACCTAGGCACGGGTTACGACGCCGTGTGGTCGGCCGACGGACAGTCGGTCGCGTGGCTGGCACCGAAGGACCCCACCGGATGCAAGCCAACCTCGTGTCCGGGGGACAAGACGGTGATGGTTACCGATGTGACCAGTGGTGAAAGCACCTCTCGTTCGGAGCCCGGTGCTTACAACCTGATCGGTTGGGCAGGCGACTATGTCATGGTCGAGAACGAAGTAATCGAGAACGTGCCCGTGGTGCAAACGTTGTCTCCGCAAGGAGAAGAACAGGACCTCCCGATCGCTCCCCGCGAATACTGGGGCGCATCCCCAGATGGCAGGTACTTGGTGCGATCTGGTGAGACCGGGGCCTCATTCCTCGAGATGGATGGAGGGCGCATCTCGGGTGACGGCGCGGCCATCGGCATCCCGGCCGGAACCGAATTGGGTGAGGGTGCGTGGGCCCCGGACTCGAGTCAGTTGGTTGCCTACGCGCTGAACGACGAAGGCGAACTCGAGCTCGTGTCCTTCTCGCCGACGTCGCCTGAGCCGGTGACGATCGCACCGGGAGGGGGTGCATCCACCGGTATGAGTCTGTGGAGCCCAGAACGGGATGCGATCGTGTTCCAGAGATTCAACGAAGAACAGGGAGAGCTCGAAGCCGTCTACTGCCCGCTCGACGATCCGGCCGCGTGCGACGTGTTGCTGAGTTGGACGACCGGCCTCTCGTTGTTGCGCATCGAATAATGCGGACTGGCATGCGCCAGTCCTGTTGCTAAGCCGGTGTCGACCTAGCCGACACGTGGCTTAGTAGCTACGTCTGCACGAGGCGGGCGAGCTCGAAGTGCATCGGGTCGGGACGTGCCCACACACCACCCCACGCGAATCCCCACTTCAGGAAGATCTGCACGACGCCGGGATCCATGTCTCCGCGAGTACCGAGTTGGTTCGTGGACGTGTTGAGATCGACCGCAAGACCGAACGCATGCATCGAGAGTCCGCGACGCGGGTCTCGGTCTATGAACCGGGGGACGTAACACCCTGCGTAATCGCTGGTGCGGATCTCGCTGGCCAGTCCCGAGTCGACTATCTCCTGTAGCGCTGCGGCCAACTGAGGGATCATGATCCGGTGGCACCGCACGCTGCCGAGGATCGGAACCGTTGCGGTCGTGATGTTCGATGCGACCCACGCGGGATCTGGA
>JAXDJQ010000008.1:0-9850 GCA_034667565.1 Actinomycetota bacterium | reverse complement strand
TTGAAGGATCCTCTCAGTCCCATCTCGTGGCGTCATTGGGCGTATCGCTGGACCCCCGAGAGGGCGGGGCGGACGATGGTGCTGGCGCGCGCGACCGATGGTGAGGGCCGCGTGCAAGTGATGAAGGAGGCAGCACCGCATCCCGACGGCGCGACCGGGTACCCGGTCGTCTTCGTCGATGTCAGCTAGGCGTCGTCTCCGTCCTGCGATCCAGGGTTGTGTCGTCGAACGAGCGCGGGTCCTCGGCGGGCTCGAGGTGGGTGAACACGGTTGCATAGGGGAGTTGCTCGCGTAGGGCCGCTTCGACCTCTTCGGCGAGGTCGTGGCCACGTTGCACGGTCCACGCTCCGGGAACGAGCACGTGCATCGATAAGAACGCGCGCGACCCGGCCTGGCGGGTTCGAAGGGCATGGAATTCGACACCTTGAGCACGGAAGCTTTCGAGGACCCCGTCGATCTGGCCGTGTTCTACGTCCCCCAGGGCTCGGTCCATCAGCCCCCCGACGGAGCGACGGACGAGGCTGAATCCAGTCACGACGATGTTGATCGCGACCGCGATAGCGATGAGCGGGTCCAAGCGTTCCCACCCGGTTATCGCGACGCCGGCGACACCGATGATGACTCCGGCCGATGTCCACACGTCGGTGAGCAGGTGTTTGCCGTCGGCCTCGAGCACGATCGACCGATCCCGCCGCCCCGCACGCACGAGGAGGAACCCGACGACGAGGTTGATCAAAGACGCCCCGGCAGAGATGACGAGGCCAACCCCGATGTCCTCGATCGGATGGGGGTGCAACAGCCGGTTCACCGCGGTCGCCGCGATGCTCACGGCAGCGACGAAGATCAGCGCGCCTTCAGCCCCCGCAGAGAAGTACTCGGCCTTCGCGTGCCCGTAGGCATGCTCCTCATCGGCCGGTTTCGTGGCCCAGCGCAAGGCGGCCATCGCAACTATGGCAGCAACCAGGTTCACGATGGATTCGGCGGCGTCGGATAGGAGGCCGACCGACCCCGTGAGCAGCCAGGCCACGGATTTGAGGCCGATCGTTGCCAGGGCGGCGGCAACCGATAGCCACAGCAGGCGGAAGGTCCGGGTCTGGTTCATGGGATCCACGTCTGAAGCGTAGGCCGCCCGCAGCTTGTGCCAGCCCTTCTGTAGCCGTGATTGAAACAATCTTTAGTCACGGCTAAACTTCCCCCATGCTGGCCACAACTTCCTCCGCCGTCCAGGACTATCTCAAAGGTCTCTACTCCATCGGCGAAGGTGCGGGCCGGACCGAACCCGTGTCCACCACACAGATCTCGTCGCATCTCCGCGTGTCGGCCGCCTCTGCTACGAACATGCTGAAGAAGCTCGATGGCATGGGCCTCGTGGATCACGTCCCCTACCGCGGTGTCGAGCTCACCGATCCGGGGCGCAAGATCGCTCTCGAGGTTCTGCGTCATCACCGCCTCCTCGAGACGTATCTAGCGGAAGCTCTCGGCGTTCCGTGGGATCAGGTCCATGCGGAGGCCGAGGTCCTCGAACACCACCTCTCGGAAGAGCTCGAGGACCGCATCGCCGCACGTCTCGGCCACCCGACCGCAGACCCTCATGGCCATCCGATCCCCACGAAGGATCTAGCGAGTCCTCCACCCCCGGCCCGCACGTTGTGGGACACGTCCGATGGCGACACCGCGGTCGTCGATCGCGTGCCGGACGCGGATCCGGAGGCGTTGCGCTACCTCGGCGAGCTCGGGATCGTTCCGGGAACGAACGCACGGGTGACCAGACGCGGCCCCATCGGAGGCCCTCTGTTCGTGCGCTTCGATCCATCCGAGGTCGAGCAAGCGATCTCGAAGGAGCTCGCGGAGGCCATATGGGTGTCGTAGATCGCCGCGCTTTCCTGAAACGGGTCGGCGCTGCTGGGGCTTTGAGTGGTGCCGCGGTGCTCGGGGGCCGCGATCTCGTGGCCGCTGCGTCCGACCACCCGATGTCATCGGAACACGCGATGCACGGTGGGCACGGAACGGTCGGCACCGTCGATCATGTGCGCAACGGGTTCCATCCCCTGGACATCCTCACGGACTTCGACGGGGGAGAGGTGTCGCGCGATTCCTCGGGCAACACCGTTAGGGAGTACACCCTGGTCGCCGGAAACAAAGAGATCGAGGTCGCGCCGGGGGTCTTCTTCCCTGCCTGGACCTACAACAACCGGGTCCCCGGACCAACGATCCGCGCGACCGAAGGCGATCGCTTGCGCATCAGTCTCGTGAACGCCACCGATCATGCGCACACGATCCACTTCCATGGGTTCCATGCTGCACGGGTCGACGGGGTGCCCGGTGCGGGTGAGGCGATGCCGGGAGAGACATTCGTTTACGACTTCATCGCGGAACCGTTCGGGACCCACCTCTATCACTGTCATTCATTGCCGCTGAAGCAGCACATCCATCGTGGCCTCTACGGCGCCTTCATCGTCGATCCGAAGAAGGGCAGGCCCGAAGCGAACGAGATGGTTATGGTCATGAACGCGTTCGACACGAACTTCGATGGCGCGAACGAGGTCTACGCGGTCAACACGGTCGCATTCGGCTACGTGAACGATCCGATCCCCATCAACGCCGGCGAGCTCCAACGCGCGCACGTGATCAATGTCACGGAATTCGACCCCCTGAATTCGATCCACCTTCACGCCAACTTCTTCCACCTGTACCGGACCGGGACGTCGCTGACGCCGCATGAGTTCACCGACACGATCTCGATGGGCCAGGCCGAGCGACACATGATCGAGTTCACCTATAAAGACCCGGGTCGCTTCATGTTCCACGCCCACCAAACGGAATTCGTCGAGCTCGGTTGGATGAGCTTCTTTGAGGTGAGCTGATGGCCGTCCGGACCGCCCGCATGCCGAACTGGTTATCGGCCGTGTTGCCCGCGCTCGTTATCGCGGCCCTCGTCTTCCTCTTCGTGAAGATCGATCCCATCGGGTCGCTACGCGACATTCCGCCGATCGAAGCAGTTTCGTTCGAACAGACCGTCTTGAGGCCGGACCACATCTCTTTGAAAGTCAGGAACGATGGACCCGACGCGTTCACGATCGCCCAGGTCCTCGTCGACGACGCTTACTGGGCGCACGACATAGGGCAGCGAACCCTTGGTCGATTGGACTCAACCACGATCGATATCGATTACCCATGGGAGCCGGGGTCGCCCTTGACGATCGGGCTCGTCACATCGACCGGTTTGGTGCTCGAGCATGCGATCGATGTAGCCACGGTCACACCAGAGCTAGACGGGGCGACCCTAGGGGTCTATGCGTTGCTGGGGTTGTACATCGGTGTGATCCCGATCGCGGTGGGATTGCTGTGGTTCCCCGCACTACGGCGCGCGTCTCAGAGATGGCTCTCGTTCTTCCTCGCGTTTACGGTTGGTCTTCTCGCTTTTCTCCTCGTAGACACGGTTGCCGAAGGACTCGACATCGCGTCTGGAACGGCCGCATCCCTGAACGGCCTTGGAGTCTTCTTCATCGGAGCCTTGATCGCGGTGGTGGTGCTGACGTGGCTCTCGACCGCCTTGGATGCGCGCCGGAAGGTGACCGGGGGCCTGTTGCTCTCGTATCTGATCTCCGCGGGGATCGGCCTGCACAACCTCGGCGAAGGACTCGCGGTTGGAGCAGCTCTGAGCAGTGGTGAGGTCGCGCTTGGTACCTTCCTAGTCGTGGGTTTCGCGTTGCACAACACGACCGAGGGTCTCGCGATCGTCGCCCCACTCGGCTCCGATGAGGAACGACCGAGCATCTGGCATTTCGTCGCGCTTGGCGCGATAGCGGGTGTTCCTACGATCGCTGGTGCGTGGCTGGGCGGGTTCGCTTTCTCTCCCGTGTGGGGTTCATTCGCGTTCGGTATAGCCGCCGGTGCGATCGCACAGGTCGTCTGGGCTATCGGTCGTTCGATGCGTAAGCGGGCCGGTACGGGGGCCGCTGCCCTCGGGTTCTGCGTAGGGTTGGTGACTATGTATGCCACCGGCCTTCTCGCGTAGTGGAGAAACAAACCCTTAGCGTCATCTGTGACGGCGTTCGACTGGCCGGGGGGATCTGCATCCCGGACTCGCCGAAAGGCGTCGTTCTACTTCTTCACGGCATCCCGTCGGTGCTGCCACCTGCCCCGGATGACCTCGGCTACCCCGGAGTAGCGGAACGGTTCGCGTCCGAAGGATGGGCGGCCGCGTGGATCGATATGCGCGCCGTGCGCGGTTCGAAGGGCTACTTCTCGATCGAGGGCTGGGTTCGAGACGCGCGCGCCGCGATCGATGCGGTGCGGCTGACTGAAGGTATCGATGGCTTGGGCTTCGCGTTGATCGGCTCTTCCGCAGGCGGAGCCGTCTCCTGTGAGGTGGTGGCGCGCGGCGGGCCGGTCGATGCCCTAGCGATGCTGGCAGCCCCTGCTGTGTGGACCGGCTACTCGAAAGATGCGAAGAAGGGTGCGGCTCGTATCCAGGCGGAAGCGGGGATGGCGTTATCCGAAGAGGTGTTGTCCGACCCCGCCGCGTGGTTCGCCGAATTCGACAGGGTGACGCCCGAAAAGACGATCCACACCATCAAGATTCCCACCCTCATCGTTCACGGAACGACCGATGACGTAGTCCCGGTCGAGCACGCACGCAGGTTGTCGCAGCGGGCTCCACGAGCCGAGCTCGAGATCATCGACGGAGCCGGCCACCAACTCAGACGTGACGAGGGGGCCTTGGAAGTGGTCTTCAACTGGTTGGACCGGGTGCTCGCCCGCCGATGACTCGGATCGTCACGATCTTTGTTGTTGTCAGCCTTATCGAGGCGATCGTGCTCGGGATCTCTGTGGGACTGGACGTCGCGGCCGTGGTGATCCTTGCGACGTTGATAGCGACCGGAGTCCTCGCCATCATGGTTGCGCGGAAGTCGGAGCGCGATCCGATCGGTCCAGCGACGTGTTCGGCGTGCGGCGGGTTGATGTCGCCGAACGCGCCGTACTGCAAGCACTGCGGCGAGCCCGTCACCCCAAACTGAAAAAAGGGGCGTGTGGCGCCGATTCCTTCAGTTTGTAGTTAGCGGCGGCGGGGCTGAACGTCCTCGGCAGGGTGCTCGATGACGGCAACAACCCGGGCCGACATGAAACGCCCGCTGCGAACGATGATGCCGGTGCGGGTGACCTCGGAGACCTCGATCGTTCCGCGGATGTTGGATACCTCGACGCGACGTCCGTTCTTGGTAGCGACGATCTCGTAGGTCTTGGTTCCATCGCCGACGTCAACGACGATCTCTACCCGGTCACCTCTCATATAGAGATGGTACGGCGCGCCGAAACTTCATGCTTCGGTTCCCCGTGCTGGCACGGTCGAGAGATGGGTATGACAATGGCTTACACACACAAACAAGAGGAGGCATGACATGACCAGCAAGAAGCTGTACGAAGCCATGAACAAGCAGCTGAACAAGGAGCTGTACTCCGGCTACCTCTACCTCGCGATGGCGGCTCACTTCGAAGCGACGAACATGCCGGGCTTCGCGGCGTGGATGCGTGCGCAGTCCAACGAGGAGAACACCCATGCGATGAAGTTCTGGGAGTTCATCTACGACCGAGGTGGCGAGGTCCAGCTGCTCGCCATCGAGCAACCGCCATCCAAGTTCAAGAGTCCGATCGATGCCTTCGAGCAAGCGCTGGGGGCCGAACAAGACAACACGGCCGAGATCAACAAGCTGTACGAAACGGCGGTCGCGGAGAAGGACTACGCGGCGCAGGTGTTCCTGCAGCTGTTCATCGCAGAGCAGGTCGAGGAAGAGAAGATGGCTACCGACGTTGTAGATACATTGAAGATGGTCGGGGATTCACCCGCCGCGCTGCTGATGCTCGATCGCGAGATGGGCGGCCGCAAGGAGGACCCGAGCCCGCTGGACTGAGCGGTAACCTCGTCTCCTTCCCCGATCATCCCTAGGAGGCGTTGGCAGTGGCAGAAGGCTCGGAGTCGTTCGATCTAGTTATCCTCGGCGCGGGTAACGCCGGTTATTCCGCTGCGTTCCGCGCCGTCGGTCTCGGCATGAAGGTCGCCATGATCGAGAAGGACAAGGTCGGCGGCACCTGTCTCCACCGCGGTTGCATCCCAACCAAGGCATTGCTCCACGCTGCGGATCTCGTAGACGAGATCCGTCACGCCGGAGACTTCGGGGTCTTGGTCCAAGACCCTGAAGTTGATTGGGGCAAGGTCCTCAATTTCAAAGATTCCGTGGTCGGCCGCATGTACAAGGGCCTGTCCGGCCTCGTCACGAAGAAGAAGATCGAGCTGATCGAAGGCGAGGGCCGCTTGCTCGACGCCAAGACGGTCGTCGTCAACACGAAGGAGGGGGAGCGAACCCTCAGCGGCGAGAAGGGCGTCCTCATCGCAACCGGTTCCTACCCTCGTGACCTCCCGTTCATCAAGGCCGACGGTGACAAGGTCCACAACTCGAACCACGGTCTCACTGCCGGTGACATCCCTTCGAGCGTCATCGTCGTCGGGGGCAACTACATCGGCCTCGAGTTCGCGTCGATCTATCGGAGCCTCGGCGCCGAGGTCCAGGTCGTCGAGATGCTCCCCAAGATCGCGCCGGCCGAGGACTCGGACATCTCCGAGGCCCTGAACAAGTTGCTGCAGAAGCGGGGCATCAAGTTCCATCTCGGAGTTTCGGTTACGGGTGCAACCCCGAACGACTCTGGAGTAGAGGTGCAGATCGAGAAGGACGGGGAGAAGCAAACCCTTTCCGCCGATCGCATGTTCGTCGCGATCGGCCGCGGCCCCCGCACGGAGGGCATCGGCCTCGAGGAAGCAGGTGTCAAGCTCGACAAGGGCTACATCGTCGTCGACCAAGGTTTCCGCACGAGCGTCGAGGGCGTCTACGCGATCGGTGATGCGGTCTTCATCCCCGATGCGAACTGGCCCCACCCGCAGCTGGCACACGTTGCGTTCATCGAAGGCATCAAGGTTGCCGAGCGGATCGCGGGCGAGAACCCGACCCCGGTCGACTACAAGAACATCCCGCACGTCATCTATTGCCAACCCGAAGTCGCTGCGGTAGGCCTCACGGAAGACAAGGCGAAGGAGATGGGCCTCGATGTCCAGACCTCGCGTTATCCGTTCTCGGCCAACGCCCGAGCCTTGATGCTCGGTGGGGGCCAGGGCTTCGTGAAGACCGTTGCCGAGAAGAACGGTGCCGTGGTGGGGGTCCACATCGTGGGCCCGCGTGCCTCCGACATCATCACGGAAGCCCAACTTGTGACGTCGTGGGAGGCCTACCCGAGTGAGCTCGCGGAGCTGATCCACCCCCACCCGACGTTGTCGGAAGCTCTGGGCGAAACCTTCTTGGGTCTTGTGGGGAAGCCCCTTCACGGGTAAAGCTTTCCCTCGACCTCAACCAAGGGAGAGCACATGAGGAAGCTTCGGCTTCTAAGTCTCACAACGCTCGTATTGATGTTCGGCGCGGCATGCGGCAGCTCGGGGAGCGGAAGCCTGGGTGGGGACGAGGGGGGCGGAGTTGGTAACCCGCTTGCCCTCATCGCCGCTTCGGCAGATACGACAACTGAGGCCGGCAGCGCGAAGACCACCATGCAGATGCACATGGAGACACCGCAGGGCGAGGTCGACATGAACGCGGACGGTGCGTTCAATTTCGACAGCAAACAGGGTCGCATGACCATGCACATGACCGTGCCCGGAGCGCCGGGTCCCATGGATATCGAGATGGTCTTCGAAAACCTCGTGATCTACATGAAGTACCCGGCGCTAGCCGAGATACCCGGGAGCAAGCCGTGGATAAGTGTGGATCTCGAGAAGCTGGGTGAAGAGACCGGGATGGACCTCGGCGCATTGACCCAAGGTGCTAACAACGACCCATCGCAGGCTCTCGACTACCTGCGAGGTGTCTCCGATGTCGAGGTCGTAGGCGAAGAGGAAGTGCGCGGAGCCCCTGCGACCCACTACAAGGGTGAGATCGACTTCGACAAGGTCGTAAGCCAGGCCCCCGCCGACCTGCGAGAGCGCATCAAGGCCTCGATCGATCTCCTCAAAGACTCGATCGGTGGCTCGACCATCCCGGTAGAGGTCTGGATCGACGAGCAAGGTCGCGTCGTCCGGATGGTGCAAGACATGTCGTTCACCGAAGGGGCCCAGAAAGGATCGTCGATGTCGATGACGGCGGAGTTCTTCGACTTTGGCACTCCCGTAAAGATCACCATCCCGCCGGCGTCGCAGGTCATGGATCTGCAGGAGCTGATGGGGGGGATGGGCGCCGGCACGGCCCCGTAGTGCCTAGCAGCACCGAGAAGGATTACTCGGCAACACCCTTGTACAAGAAGCTCGGGATCAAAGCCGAGAAGCGTGTCGCATTCGTCAACCCGCCCGAGGGATTCGTCGAAACGTTAGAGCTCCCCGATGCGGTCGAGGTCACCTCGACCAAGAAGGGTCTCGATGTCGCCCTCATCTTCGCGACGCGCCTCAAGGACCTGCGTGTGAAGTTCCCACCGTGGGCGGACGCCGTCTATCCAAGCGGCGGGCTATGGGTGGCCTACCCCAAGAAGTCGTCCACCCTCCCGACCGACCTGAACTTCGACAACGTCCAGCAGTTGGGGTTGGAGGAAGGGCTCGTCGACAACAAGTCCTGCGCGATCGATGACGACTACTCGGGGGTGAGATTCGTTTACCGCCTGAAAGACCGCTAGCGGTGCGACCAAGCGTTCCCCGGCGAGGGGGCCCCGGTGAGGTGGGCCCGGCGAGGTGGGGCGGTACCCTTAGAGGCCAACCACCCACGATTCCTAAAGACCTCAAAGGGGAGGGTTCAGCCTCATGGGCACCGAGATCAAGATGCCTCAACTCGGCGAGACCGTAGTCGAGGGCACCATCACTAAGTGGCTCAAGAAAGAGGGAGACACGATCTCCGAGGACGAGCTCCTCGTCGAGATCTCGACCGACAAGGTCGACTCGGAGGTCCCCTCATCGGCCTCGGGAGTGATCGAGAAGATCCTCGTCCAGGAGGGCGAGACCGTGAACGTGGGGACGCCCCTCGCCATCGTCGGCGACGGCGGCTCGTCATCCGGCGACTCCAGCGGTTCGGAGGAAACCCAAGACGACGCATCTGAGGACGGACCCAAGCAGGTTCCCGAGGACGCTCCCGAACCCGAGGCTGAAGCCACGGTAGAAGACGTCGACAAGGCAGCTCAAGCGGAGACCGAGAACCGCCAGGCCGCCGACGAGGGTGGAGAGGCCCAGGCTGCGGAGGAGAAGAAGGAACAACCTCGCCAGGAGCCACAGGGCGGGGCCACCTCCGAACGTCCCAAGACTCACGCATCGAACGGTTCGGGGGACGACGACACTTCCAAGCGCGGCATCATCTCTCCGTTGGTCCGTCGTCTCGCCGATGAGCACGATGTCGACCTCGAAGGCGTCGAGGGCACCGGAACGGGCGGACGGATCCGCAAGCAAGATGTCCTGAAGTTCGTAGAGACGCGCAAGTCACAGCCCCAAGCGAAGCCGGCGGCATCCGCGGAGGAAGCCCCCGAGCGCGCGCCGGAGCGCAAAGACGCTCCAGCCAAGAAGGAATCTGCACCCGCAGCCGCATCAGCGGTTGGCGATCGCGAGGAGCTCGTTCCGTGGAGCAACATCCGCCGTCGTACGGCCGAGCACATGGTCGCCTCTCACCTCGAGACCGCCCGTGCATGGAACGCGGTCGAGGCCGACTGGACGAACGTCTTCGATCTCCGCAGCAAGGCGAAAGCCAAGTTCAAGGAGAAGGAAGGCTTCAACCTCACGTTCATGCCGTTCCTGTGCCGGGCCGTCTGCGACACACTGCTCGAGATGCCCGAGGTGAAT
>JAXDJQ010000007.1:0-4192 GCA_034667565.1 Actinomycetota bacterium | reverse complement strand
TTTACGCTCCACCCCACTGTCCATCAGTTCGCGCGCTCTCGTAGCAAGCTCGGGTGGGGGAACCGTCACGGCGTGTTCGTGGATCGCACCCTCGATCACCACGGCCATCTCGCCCCGTGGTGGGTTCTCTTCAACCGACCGAAGCAGTTCCTCCAAGGTGCCGCGTCGCACCTCTTCATGCATCTTGGTTAGCTCCCGCGCGAGGACGGCGGGTCGTGGGCCCAGGCCGTCCACTAGATCGGCGAGGGAGACGTCGATCCGGTGAGGAGACTCGAACAACACGATCGTGCGCTTCTCCGTCGCCAGTTCCGCGATCCTGCGTTTCCGTTCACCTTGTTTCTTAGGGAGGAAACCCTCGAACACGAATCTCCCCGGCGCGAGGCCCGACAAGGCGACCGCAGTCACTACTGCGCTGGGACCGGGCACCGCCTCCACGACGATCCCCGCGTCGGCGCAGGCTTTCACCAACCGATACCCGGGATCGGACATGCCCGGCATCCCCGCATCCGACACGAGCACCACGTTGCGGCCCGACTGGATCAGGTTCAGGAGATCGGTGGCTTTCCTGCGCTCATTGCCTTCGTTGTAAACGACAAGTGAGTTTGCGTGGATGCCGAAATGTGTCAGCAGCTTGCGCGTCCGGCGAGTGTCCTCGCAGGCGACCACATCCGCCTCTTCCAGGGCGCGGATGGCTCGGGGTGACATGTCTTCTAGATTCCCGATGGGAGTCCCGCAGAGGATGAGCTTCGCCACCCTTGCAGCCTACGGTTCGGCCGAACCTCGGCCTATGCTCCGCCCGTGAAAGAGGCGACCCCCGTGATCGAGGCGACCGACGGCATCGTCATGCCAACACCGGAGCAGCGCAAGTGGAGCCGTGCCGACTACATAGCGATCACTTTGGTAGTCCTGGTCGCGGGCTTCACCCGCTTGTTGGGGATCGCGCGCCCTCCCCAACTGATCTTCGACGAGACCTATTACGCGAAGGACGCGTGCTGGTATGTGAATGCCTCCGAGTCTCTCTGTGAACGCGGCCCCGACAACCCCGAGGTGCATCCGCCCTTGGGGAAATGGTTGATCGGCATCGGGATCAGGTTGTTCGGCTTCGACTCATTCGGGTGGCGTATCTCGTCTGCGGTCGCGGGTACCGCGACCGTCGCGCTGCTCTTCCTCCTAGCCCGGCGATTATTCGCCTCAACGGTGGCCGCGACCCTTTCGTCGGGCTTACTCGCGTTCGATTTCTTGCATTTCGTCCAATCCCGAACGTCGATGCTAGACATCTTCGTTCCCCTATTCGGCGTTGCAGGGTTCTACCTGCTCATTCTCGATCGAGAGCGGATGATCGAAGATGCGCCGAGCCGCGGGCTACTGGATAGACCCTGGCGCCTCGGCGCGGGCGCTTGTTTCGGAGCAGCGGTGGCAACGAAATGGTCAGGCGGTCTATTGCTCCTGGCCGCCCTCGCTCTGACGGTCGTCTGGGAGATCGCCGCCCATCGCGAGGTCTCCTGGGGAACGAGCATCCGACGTTTCCTTCGATCCGAGAGCCTCTCGGTCGTCATGTTCCTGATGATCGTGCCGTTCCTGGTCTATCTCCTGTCCTATGCCGGACGCGTGCAGGGTAGCTGGACGGACCTCCCGTGGAAGGAAGGCACGGTCGCGCGCAACCTCTGGAACCACCACGAATACATGCTGGACTTCCACAAGAATCTCGAGAGCACGCACTCATATCAATCGCCTGCATGGAGCTGGCTGTTGTTGAAGCGACCCGTGTCGTACTACTTCTGCTCCGATGGCACGAGCCCACCATGCCCGGCCCCCGCGAAACCCGGTGATTACGGGGAAGTGTTCGCGACCGGGAACCCATTCGTTTGGTGGACATCGATCGCGGCACTCGGCTACGTCGCGTATCGATGGAGCAGATCCAGAGATATGCGAGGGCCGGAGGGCTTGTTGTTGGCCGGGTTCGGGTTCTCTTTCCTGCCCTGGCTCGTCCTGGGCCGCCCCGCCATCTTCATCTTCTATCTCTTGCCGACGATCCCATTCATGTGTTTGGCGCTGGGTTACGTCGCCTCAAGGATCGGAAGATCGTGGGAAGCGACCGCCGCGATCGCGATATTCAGCGCTGCCACGTTGGGAGCTTTCGCGTTCTATTACCCGCTGCTAACGGGGAAACCGATCCCATATCCGCAGTGGCAGTCGAGGATCTGGGTCTTCGACCATTGCGACAAGCCCGTGGGAGGTCAGGCCACCGCGACCATCACGGAGACGGTGAACGGTCAGATACAGACCAGGGTGCAGGAAACAACGTCGGACACATCGGGATTGCCACCGACCGGATGGTGCTGGATCTAGGACGAGCCCTGGGACGTGATCTCGACAAGCTCCACATCGAAGATGAGGGTCGCACCGGGAGGGATGACCCCGCCGGCACCCGCATCCCCGTAACCAAGCTCGGGTGCGATCGTGAGTGTTCGCTTCCCGCCGACCTTCATACCGGGGATGCCCTGGTCCCAGCCTTTGATCACATCTCCCGCGCCGATCGTGAAGGAGAAGGGGTCTCCGCCTTCAGACGAGTCGAACTCGGTGCCGTCCTCGAGCTTTCCCGTGTAGTGGACCAAGACGGTGTCGCCAGCCTTGGCCTCGTCACCCTCGCCGCACTCGACCTCTGTGATGGTGAGCCCTTCGGTCACCTCTTGGTCGACGCCCGTCTGGCAGGAGTGCTCAGCGTCCGTGTCGTCGGATGAGCTGCACGCAGACATAACGGCGACAACAATCAACCCGAGGGCAAGCAGACGATGGCGTCTCAGCATGGGCGCAGATTACGATGACTTCCATGCAACCGCAGGACGTCTTCCGATTGACCGGAGTCTCGGACCCGCGGTTATCGCCTGATGCCACCGCGATCGCCTACACGGTCTGGCGAGCCGATCGCGAGTCGAACTCCTACCCGACCGCTATCCACATCAACGACGCGAAGGGCTCCCGGCAGCTCACGGACGGGGAGAAGAGCGATGGCCAGCCTCGCTGGTCGCCCGATGGCACCAAGATCGCTTTCGTTTCCAACCGAGGAGAAGACGACAAGGCTCCTTCCGCCTTATACGTGATCGACGTGGCCGGGGGCGATCCGATCAAGCTCACGGACCTGAAGGAAGACGTCGGCAACATCGAATGGTCGCCCGACGGCCTTTCTCTGTTGTTCACATGCCGCGAACGTGACGAGGCCTACGCCGAAGAGGACGACAAGGCGCGATCGCCTCGTCGGTTCACTCGATTGCGCTACCGCCTCGACAACGTTGGATGGACGTTGGATCGATCGCAGCACATCTTCACCGTGGCCGCAGATGGGTCTGGCGAACCACAAGCGATAACGAAAGCGGAATACGACGACGATCAGCCCCAGTGGTCACCTGATGGAACGCGCATCGCATTCGCCGGCGCACGTCACGAGGACTGGGACATCGATCCGGTCCAAGACATCTTGGTCGTCGACGCGGACGGTGGCGAGACCACGATGGTTACGGGCCTCGACGGTTGGTGCCAGTTCCCCTCGTGGTCACCAGATGGCACCCGGATCGCTTACCAGTACACGCCCGGACGCTTCGATGATCCCCGACACGGACAGATCGCGGTCGTCGATCTCGCCACCGGTGCGCGAACGATCCTCACGGCGTCGCTGGATCGCAACTGCTCGGCCTACCCCCCCATACGGGAACCCCTCTGGGACGGCGAGGACATCCTCTTCGCAGTCGAGGACGGTGGGAACACACACCTGTATCGGGTTACTTCCGATGGATCACGAGAGCCCGAGCTCGTCGTTGGTGGAGAACTGAATGTCACCGGTTACGACCAGGTCGGAGGTCGACTCGTTTACACGGCGACCGACCTCGTGAACCTTCCGGAGCTCTTCGAGGATGGAACCCCACTCACGGATGCGACGGCTGGCTTCGCGTCGAGCGCAGGAGCGGCGATACCTACGGAACGCTTCGAGGTGACCTCAGCAGATGGTCATCAGATCGACGCCTGGATCCTCAAGCCTGATGGCTTCGAGGCGGGAAAGACCTATCCCGTTCTACTCAATATCCACGGAGGTCCCTTCACCCAGTACGGGAACCGCTTCTTCGACGAGTTCCAGGTTTTCGCCCGTGCTGGGTACGTCGTGCTCTTCTCCAACCCACGTGGGTCGTCGGGCTATTCG
>JAXDJQ010000006.1:0-7068 GCA_034667565.1 Actinomycetota bacterium | reverse complement strand
GTCTTCGCGCGCTCCCTGGGCATCCCGATAGATGCGATGTCGGCAGTGAACCAGCTTCACGCCCGCCTGGACTCGGCTCCCCGCCGCGTCACCTTGGGCCGGATGGACGATCGCTACTTCACCTTCTCGGCCGGGTGCGGCTTCGACGCCGAAGCGGCCGAGCTCGTGGAGCGTGACTACCCGAAGAAGAGGCGGTTCGGGGAGATCTTCTTCTACTGGAGTGCGTTCCGGGTGTTGACCGGCTCCTACCGGCACCGGCAGCCGAGCATGACGCTCAGCGGCCCTTTCGGCCGGATCCCCGTGGCGATGGCGATCGCTTGCAACACCGGTCCCTACGCCTACCTCGGGAAGCGAGTGATCAACCTGGCCCCCCGGGTCAAGTTGGAAGCGGGCCTTGATGTGTTCGCGCTCCGAACGATGCGGATCGAAGCCTTCCCTGCCTACGCGTGGCGATGCTTGGTCTCCGGTGACCTGGTCCACCATGCCGACGCGTTCTACTCACACGACCTCGGGGTGTTCGACCTCGAGTCCGACAAGCCGTTCCACCGGCACGTCGATGGCGAACCGATAGGGGAGGCGACCCGCGCCTCGTTCCGGATCGAGCCCGACGTACTCAAGGTCCAGGTGTGAGCATCCTTCTAGCCGACCCCGACGAAACCCTCGGATCCGCGATCACCGAACTCCTCTTGTCTGAAGGCGATGAGGTCCGGGTCCTTGCGCGACAAGCGGGGGACTGGAAGGAACGCGGTGCTTTCGTCGCCGTCGGGGATGTCATGGATGCAGATCTGGTCGAGCGGGCATGCATGAACGTGCGAACGATCGTGTTCACGTTTCCCGGTCGTTCCATCCCCCTGTCCGTCCTGACCACGGCGATCCCGGCCGCCGCGAAGGCCGGCACCGATCGAGTTGTCGTGTGTGCCGCGAACCCGGACGATGCGACCGCGCTGTTGCTGGAGTCAACGGGTCTCGACTACGTCGTTATAGGCACCGGTCGACGAGGTTTCGTGCCCAAGAAGGCCGTAGAGCCCAACGACGTGGCACGCGCGGTGAGCGCAGCGGACGATCTTGCAGGGGAGCCGAGGCTCGTGGTGGACCTGACTACCGATGAAGGATGGGCCCGCCTAAGCGGTCATGCCTAGGTATGCCTCTTGGATCGTCGCGTAGTCGAGACCCTCGGCGGCAGATCCTTCGTAGATCAGCGTCCCCTTCTCCATGACGAACGCGCGATCGGCGAGCTTCAAGACGCCGGCATTCTGTTCGACCATCAGCACCGTGGTCCCGTCGCTGTTGATCTTGTCCACGACCTCGAAGACGGTCTGGGTCAGCTTGGGGGAGAGGCCGAGGGAGGACTCATCGATAAGTAGCAATTTGGGGCGCGCCATGAGCCCACGGGCGATCGCGAGCATCTGCTGCTCTCCACCTGACAGGGTCCCGGCGAGTTGCGTCCAGCGCTCCCGAAGGCGGGGGAAGTACTCGACCGCGCGCTCCACGATCTCGCGGGTCTCCTTGCGCTGTTTCTTGTAAGGCCATGCTCCCAAGCGAAGGTTCTGGGCGACCGTCAGCTGCGGAAAGACACGCCTGCCCTCGGGCACCAACACGACGCCCATCGCAACGAGCTCGCGTGGGTCGGTCACCTTCATCTTGCCCTTGTCATCGGGACCGGCGATCTGCTTGCCGTCGAAGGTGATGGTCCCTCCGGTGGGCTTGAGAAGTCCCGCCAAGGTCAGGACGGTGGTGGTCTTTCCCGCACCGTTGAGGCCCAGGAGCACGGCCGTTTCGCCTTCCTCCACATCGAACGAGATGCCTTGGAGAACGGGAAGCGACCCGTAACCCGCCTTGAGGTCGCGGATCTCAAGCAGGGACATCCGCGTCCTCCTCCGAGCTCGATTCGTCGACCTCGCCACCGAGGTATGCGGCGATGACCTCTGGGTGACGCTGGACCTCCGCCGGACGTCCGGACGTCATGACCTGGCCGAAGTTCAGAACGTAGACGTAATCGCAGACCCCCACGACGAGAGGCACGTGGTGCTCGATCATCAGCACGGTGAGGTTGAGGGTCTTGCGCAGTTTCAGAAGACGTTCGCCCAGTGCGTGCGCCTCGTCCGGGCCCATGCCCGAGGACGGCTCATCTAACAGGAGAAGGTCGGGGTCGGTGGCGAGCACCGTCCCGATCTCGATCAGCTTCAAGGTTCCGTAGGGGAGTCCATCGAGGTGCGAGTTGGCGAGATGGGTCAGGTCGAGGAAGTCCAGGACCTCCATCGCGTAGTTCCTCAACCTGCGTTCCTCCGCGAACGTTCGGGGCATGCCGATCAGGGCGCCTGCAGCCCCGTAGCCGATCCGTGGGTGCTGAGCGACCATGCAGTTCTCGAGGACGGTCAGACCGCGAACGAGGCCGATGTTCTGGAAAGTACGGCCGATCCCCTTCGCAACTCGGCGGTGCGTCGGCAAGAGCGAGATGTCCGTGCCGCGATACGAGATTGTGCCCGAGTTAGGTGTGTAGGCACCCATGATGCAGTTGAACAAGGTCGTTTTACCGGCCCCGTTGGGACCGATGAGGCCGACGATCTCCCACTCGGGGACCTCGATGTTCACGTCGTTGAGAGCAACCAGGCCACCGAAACGGATGCCGGTGTTCTTGATCGAAAGGACGCTACTCACTGTCGTCCTCCTTGGAGCCCTCAACCGCGCGCCCCAGAGCAGCTAGTTCCTCGGTGTTGTTCTCGGTAGACACCTGGCTCTTGTGCAACCCAACCTTGGCTAGAAGTCCACCGGATCGTTGCTTCTTTGGGGCCTTGTGTTTCTCGTGGCCCTCGGGGTGCATAGAGAACGGTTTACCGCCCAACCATCTCGTGATGGGCGCTACCTGTTCGCCGATCCCACCGGGGTACTGGATCAGGGTGAGGATCGCCAGGCCCGAACCGATCACGATCGTGAAGTAGTCGGGCTCGCGATGGAGCGTGTCGCGCAAGAAGTGCTCGAGGGGCCCGATCAGCAGCAACAGGAATGGGAACAGAGCGAAAAAGGCGGAACCGATCACAACCCCGATGCGGTTCCCGAGGCCACCGACCACAACCATCAGCACCCATAGAAGGGCGTTGGCGAAGTTGAAGTTGTTGGAGACCACGTTAGTTTCGTGGAACGCGAACAAACTTCCCGCGATCCCAGCGAACAATCCGGATAGGACGAAGGCAAGAACCTTGTAAGCGGTGACGTTGATGCCGTAGGTCGCTGCTACTGCCTCGGAATGTTTGATCGACAGGATGGCTCGTCCGACCTTGGACTTCAGCAAACGCCAGTCGACGAAGATCACTCCTGCGAGGAAGAAGAAGCACAGGAACGCGAACTCCCGATCGGTCGCCCAACCATCGGGGCGAGTTGCCGGCATCCCAGCCCCGCCGTTGGTGAGAAAGGGGATCTCGAAGATGGAGCGTTCCGCAACGAATCCGTAGGCGAGGGTGATGAGGGCGAGGTACAGGCCCCTGATCCGAAGGGCGATCAGTCCCAGGAGCATGGCTGCGACGGCTCCGCTCAAAGCGGCGATCACGGTCGCGGTCATGAAGGTGTTGAACGAACAAGTGTCGACCGTGCAGCCGGCCTTCTGAGTTGCGTAATAGGCGGCGACGAAGGCCGCTATCCCAACGAATCCGTGGTGGCCGAGGGAGACCTGACCCACGTAGCCTAGGACGATGTTAAGTGACAGTCCGATGATCGCGTAGATGGCCGCCAGTGAGATTCGGTCCGCCCAGTAGCTGGGCACGTTCGCCGTTGCCCAGAGGACACTTCCGAAGATGAGACCTAGAACCAGAAGGCGCGCAACCCATCCCTGCACCGACGGGCTCCAACGTTCGGTTGGTTCCGCCCTGACGGTCTCGAGAACCTCGGTCGCGGTTGCCGTCACGCTTCACTCCCGAGAAGGCCCTGCGGCCGGGCGAGCAGGATGAAGAGAAGCACCAAGATGATCGCAACGTCGGGAAGCCCCGGGATGATGCTGGACAAGGGCTTAACGACGCCGCCTATCGTCAGCGAGTAGTTGAAACCCGCCCAGTTCGACAAGCTCTGCACGCAGCCGATCACGATCCCCCCGAGGAATGCCCCGGGGAGACTCGTCATACCGCCGAGTACGGCAGCCGCGAACGCAGGGATAAGGACTCCGGTTGTCATGGCTCCTGGAGTCAATGTCCCCGAGATGGGAACGTAGATGATGCCGGCGATCCCACCGAGAAGCGCGGCCAGACCCCAGATGAAGCGCGACATGCGCTCGACGCCGATACCAACCACGCGGGTTGCGAATGCGTCCTGAGACGTAGCAAGTACGGCGAGTCCCAGGTCTGTCTTCGAGAAGAAATAGCCGAGCACCACGGCGAGCAAGATCAGGACGCCGAACGCGATGAGGTTCTGGGGTTCGACGAAGTATCCGAAGATGTTGGGCCCATTCGGTTTTCCCGTCGCGTCGGTGGCCGCGATCATCGGACGAAGAACCTTGGCCTCGGGGAGGAACAAGATGATCTCCATCCCAATGGTGAACAGCGCGAACGAGATCGTGGCTACGAGAAGCGTGATCCGGGGCGCGTTCATAAGTGGGCGCACCACGACCCGTTCCATCAATAGACCAAGGCCGACCGCCCCGAGCAGACCTATCGGAACCGCTGCCCAATAGGGGATGTTCGTGTCGATCTGCTCTACGAGGATGAAGACGATGAACGCGGCGACGGTCCCGAACTCACCCTGGGCGAAGTTGAAGACCCGGCTGCCCTTGTAGACCAACACGAGTCCGACGGCCACGAGGCCGTAGATGGACCCGGTCATGACACCGATCACGACTGCAGCGTTGGGGCCGGCATCGTCACCGGCTCCAAGTATGAGGATCAGCCCAAGGAGGGCGGCAGTGATTCCAACGACGATCGCGGTTTTCATGCCCGGGAAGTTACCTCAGTCGCTCGGTCTGCTGCCGAGACTAGAAGTCACTCACGAATGACTTGATCGTGTGCCACTTCTGATCGGAGCATCTGGCTTCGTTCACATGCACCTCGGCAGCTCCGAAATGGTCATCCGGAGAGTAGTTCAGAGTTGGTCCGATGCTGTTCTTCTCGTTCCGTATGCGCTCGACCGTGTACACGAACTTCTCCCTGCTCAGGTCCGGCCCGGTCGCCTTGAGCAAGTCCCATATGGTCTTGCCTCCCGACCAGGACAGCCACATGAAGTCGTCCGGCGTTTTCGATGGATAGAACTTCGCCGAGGCCTTCCGGAAATCGGGGTCGTACTTGTTCGAATCGAAGTAGGCGGGGAACGGCGAGAAGAACTTCGCACCATCGAGCGAGTTACCACCTCGGCACCCAACGTTGGCCACGGTGTCGAATGTCATCGAGATACCCACACCGATCCACTGTGGTTCGAACTGCTGGGTGTTCGATTGCTGGAGGACCTGTAGGAACCAAACCGGCGAGGTAAGGACGAAAACGTTCTCGATACCGGCCGTCTTCATCTCCTGGACCACGGTGCGAGCCTCACTGGTGCCAGAACCCTTGGAGACGACCCGGTCGTAGGCGATGGTTGCCCCTTGCTTGGCCATGCCGTCTCGGAATCCCTGGCGGGCGTCTTCGAAGTTCGGCGTGTCGAACGTGAGCATGCCGTTCTTCTCTGCCTTGCCGCCGAGGTCCTGGACGAGCATGTCCGCCAGAAGCGGACCTTGGTCGTTATAGGTCATCGATGTAGCGAAGTAGTTCGAGAGCTGATTGACGACGAGCTCGGTAACGCCCGCGGAGATGTATGGAACGCCGACCGAAGCCGCGTAACGGGCGCAGGCCTGGATCTGGTCGGTGCCCGCAGCGCCGGAGAGCATGAAGACGTGGTCCTTCTCGACCATCTCCTTGCAGACGGCGACCGCTGTCGAAGGGTTGTACTGGTCGTTCTTCAAGACGACCTCGACCTTGCGACCGAAAAGAGATTGACCAAGTTCTTCTGCCATCCATCTGAAGTAAAGGTCCTTGCCCTTGTCGACCGAATCCGACGGGACCGGAGCCGCTCCGGTCAGGGGGGCATGGATGCCGATCTTGATGACGTCGTCGGTGACTCCGGTGGTGTCACCCGAGGTCGGCGGCGCTTCGTTCCCGGTGTCGTTGCCGGTGTCGCCTCCCGTGTCACCACCGGTGTCGCCGCCCGTCGTGGTGGTGGTCCCGCCTCCGGTCGTGGTGGTGGTCCCACCTCCGGTCGTTCCCGTGCCACTGTCCAAACCACCGGCGAGATCGGTGGTGCCGCTGCCGAGGACCTCCTCGACGCTCCCCAGGACCTCACCCGTCTCGGCATCTACGACCTGGCCGTCAACGACTTTCGTTCCTTCCGGTAGCGCTACACCGGGCTTCTGGCCACAGGCGGCAGCAACGAGCAGGAAAAGAGCAACGAGGACGAGAGAGATCGGACGTTTGGTACGGGTCACTTGGACTATCCCTTCTTGAAGAACGGCAGTTTCTTGAATGGGCTGGCGATAGCACGACCGATGCCACCGAGGGCCGAGCCGGATCCCGAGCCGGACGTTTCCGCCACTGTGGCAGAGGCGCCCCGCTTCTCGGCGTTCAGTGAGTGGATCTTGGCGAGCACCCCGTTAGGTCTGATCCCGGTTGCGGACTCGATGACAACCTGTCTGACCATGGCGAAAGCGATCAGACCGGTGAGGAGCGCAAGCCACACGTACCAGGGGATCCCGGGAGTGGTCGGCAGCGTGTCGCTGGCGAGGCCCTCGTCACCCGGGGCGGCACTCGACGTGTCCGTCGGCGTTCCCGTTCCGGTGTCTCCAGTTGTGGTTCCGGTGCCGAAATCGGTGGTGCCGCTTCCGAAGTCCGTGGTGCCGCTTCCGAAATCAGTAGTGGTGCCGGTCCCCGTCGTTGTCGTGTCGGTTCCAGCTCCGGTCGGCGGGGGGACGAAGCCACCGGTGGTTCCGGGTTCGTAGACCAATTCGGTAACGACGCCCCTCTCCACCTTCGGTCCCGCGAAGACGACGCGCCAGGAATCCTGCGGCCCGGTGTCTTCCGGCTTGGGCTTGGCGCCGACCAACATGACGTTCGTGGCCGCAGT
>JAXDJQ010000005.1:0-9325 GCA_034667565.1 Actinomycetota bacterium | reverse complement strand
CCAGGCGAACTTCGCGGAACGGTCCACAGCCGCATGCTACGGGGACCCCACCCTGATGCCCGGGACGCTGGAGGCCAACGCGAGGAGAGGAGGCCCGGCCGGGGCCTCCTCTCGTTACTCGTTACGTCAGAAGTGGATCAGTGCCACTTCCAGTGGGCCCCGGCGGTCTGGAAAAGCGCCGCCAGGATCCCTGCGAGGCCGATCAAACGGACCTTCACAGCGGACCTCCTTTGAGAGTTGAGACGACTTCCGAGTCGCTCCGCTCACGTGCGGTCCGCTCCGCTCCTGTTGCTCCCGCCTCGCTATGGCGGGGAAGACACGATATGAGTCTCGGGGAACCATGACCAGGCAAGGATTTCCATTCCACCCCCAGGGGGGCTCAGGTCGCCCCAAATGGGGGATTCGTTCCCATCCTGCGGACGGCGTTAATTAGCAGAGCGGGAAAAGACCCCCGGCGGCGGCGACTCAGGCAGGGGCGAAACATGGATCGAGCGGGCATTCATCTAGCTGAACCGATGCTTCTACGAGTGATGATCGCGGAGCGGTACCGCACCGTGGCTCAATCCCTTACCGCGCTCGTGGATGCGCTGGGCGGCGCTGAGGTGAGCGCCATCGCGAATGGACCCGAGGAGGCGATCGAGGTCGGGCGGCGCCTGAGTCCCGACGTGGCGATAGTCGACCTAGAGATGTCCCCGAACTGCTCGCTCGTGACGGGGCTCCACGCGATCTCCCCGGACACGCGCATCATCGTTCTGGGCTCGCGCGAGGGAGACGCCGGCGACCTGGTGAAGGCGCTGGCCGCGGGGGCCGTTGGTGCGATCTATCGCGAGGAGTCGGCCGACGCTCTGCAACGCGCTCTGCTGTCGTCGACCCGCTCGGCGCCCGTCGTTGCAGACGAGGCCGCCGGAGTGCTCCTCGGCTCGTACATGGAAGTGCTGACCGAGAAGCGTAGGAAGGACGTGGCCACGATCGAAGCCTTGGCGGCCGCCGTCGAAGCCCGCGATCAGACGACCGGGCGTCATCTCGAGCGGGTTACCGAACTCGCGACGGAGTGCGTCAGAGCCATCGACCCGGAGTTGGCCTCCGTGGAAGAGCTGGCCTACGGGTTCATGCTTCATGACGTCGGCAAGATCGGGGTTCCCGATGCGATCCTGAGCAAACCGGGACCCCTGAATGACGACGAGTGGGGCGTAATGCGCACGCATCCAGAGCTGGGGGTCCGCATCGTCGACCCGGTCGGCTTCTCGGACACGACGACCGAGATCATCCTCTGCCACCACGAACATTGGGACGGAGGTGGCTACCCCCACCGCTTGAAGGGTGAGGAGATACCGTTGGCAGCCCGGGCTTTCTCGGTCGCCGATGCCTACGACGCGATGACCTCGGATCGCCCCTACCGCGCCGCCCTCGATCACGTGATCGCCATCGACGAGATCAAGCAGGAGGCCGGGAGAACGTTCGATCCCGACATCGTCGACCTATTCGTAGGGATGAAGAACTAACCGCACCGCGCATCCGGCTCCCCGCACGGCTCCCCTTGTAGGGTGACCAAAACCCTATGGGCGCGGAGATCTAAGCGGATGAGACACCCGAGATTGACGAAGCTCGAGGACGACCTCGAGAAGATCCAGGGGGTGACCGGCGTCCGGGTGGTCGGGGATGAAGCACCTTCCGAGATCCACATCGTTGCAACGAACGCACGGCCCCCGAAGCAGATCGTGCGCGATGTCCAGTCTCTGTCCACCACGAGCCTCGGAGAACCGATCGACCATCGCATCGTGTCCGTCGTGCAGTTGGAAGAGGACAAGTCGGAGCAGATCTCGCAGCAACGGATCGTTCTCGATCAAGTGATCACCGCCAGCAAGTTGAAGGATGGATGGGTACGCGTCACGCTTCGGCTTCCGAACGACGAGACAGCCGAGGGAGCTGCCTTGGTTGGTACCTCCCGTGAGGAACGCGCGCGAGGTGCAGCTGCTGCAGTTATCAAAGCCTTAGAGACGCGCCTCAAAGGGATGCAATCCAGACTTTCTCTGGAGAGCGCCACCATCCACAACGACTCCCTGGGTGCATCGGTTCAGACCCGATGCACGATGCACACACCGACCCAAGAGATCGTTCTCGTTGGGGCCGCTCTGGTGGAAGATGACATCGCTACAGCTGCTGCACGCGCGGTATTGCAGTCACTCAATCGGAAGGTTTCTTAGCCTCCGCTGGATCCGCAAGCGTTCGCTTATAGACGAGCAGTGAGAGTCCCGCGGCAAGGATGACGTCACCGATGCTGAGTATCTGCAGGGTGGCAGGGATCGGGATGACATCTCCAAGGAAGCCCAACAAGGTGTGAGGGCCCGCGAGCTCGTGCTTGACACCCACATCAGCTAGTCCCTCGATACCGGCGATATCCGCCGCCCATGTCGAGACGGGCATCGCTCCGTTCAAGCCGATCACCAGAGCGTTCAACGAGAAACCAACCGCCGCGACGAGCATTCCAGCCAGGTTGCGATTGATCAACATGAACAGCGCAACCGCGCCGTAACTGATCACCAAGGCGCCGACTCCGACGGCGCGCGGGAACGAGTCCGGAGAAGCAACGTCCGGGATGATCTGGATCACCAACGCAGCGAAGACGATCCATGGGTGTCTTAGATCCGTCGCAGCAAGGCTCTTCAACGAACCGCCGCGCGCGATCGCGATGATGGCCGCTGATGAGGCAGCCACAAGGACGAGAACCATGGTGCCGGACTAGCGCTCGCCTTTCATGGGTGATCCATGCACCACTCCGCCGCCCACGAGAGAGTGGTCGGGCAAGGGCCGCGGTGATCCACTTTTCATCTCTTCGACCAGCGAGTCCACGACGCGTGACAGATCGCGGGTTTCGGCGAAAACCTCTCGCTGCCGCGAAGCCGACGTTCCCCGATCGAGGATCTCCGTGATCCGGTTGAGATCTTCGATACAGCCGAGTCGCTCTGCGATCGGAGACAACGTCTCAACAAGATCCCCGATGCTCCGTCGCAGCGACATCAGATTGCCCTCCTCGTCGCGGATGATCTCTGCATCAAGACCATAGCGAGCTGCTCGCCATTTGTTGTCTCGGATCGTCCACGCCTGATGCTTGGGAAGTGAGAGTCCAGCGTTGTATCGCTCCTGTAAGTGCACGACGAGACACTGCGCCAACGCAACGATCCCGCACAGCTCGTCCATAGTTGGGATGCCATCGCAGATGCGAAGCTCCAAGGTCCCGAACCCGGGATGCGGGCGGATGTCCCACCAGACCTCGCGGATGCTGCGGATCGTCCCTGCACCGATCAGCGTGCGCATGAATCGCTGGAACTGTCCCCAATTCTCCATCTGGTACGGAAGGCCCGCCGTTGGCAACGACTCGAAGATCTTCGACCTGATCGACGCTAGTCCCGTGTCACGTCCCTGCCAGAACGGTGACGAAGACGACAGGGCTAGGAAGTGGGGGATGTAGGTACCGAGGCTGTTCGAGATAGCGATCGCCTCTTCACCGGAACCGATACCGACGTGTGTATGCACACCGAAGATCAGTAGCCTGCGCGCGGTCCATTGGCAGTCATCGATCAGACGGTGATAACGAGGATCTGGCGACACCGTTTGATCGGCCCACGCGGAGAACGGATGTGTGCCCGTGCACAGGATCCGATATCCGAGGCCATCCGCCGTCTCGATCAAGCGCTCGACCTTGTCCCCCAGATCCTTTCGAACATGACCGACCGTGGGACAGACGTCCGTGATCACTTCCACGCAACATTCAAGGAGCTCATGCTTGTAACCGGGCAGATCACTGAGCTCGGACAAGATCTTGGTAGCCGCCGGCTCGGTTGCCAAAGCCCCCGATTCGTCGACGATCTGAACCTCGATCTCGACGCCAAGCGTCGGGCGCTCCGATGGCTTGAACACGATGTTCATTCCGGCCCCCCAGTGCCTAGTTGAGGAAGGAGATTACGGCAGCGCCGCGCCGGCCGCTGCTCGCCTTCTACCTGCGACATAAAGAAGTGCAAGAAGCTGCGCCGTCACCCCGGTGGCGAACACACCAGGGCCCGCCGGGATCGGAACGAGTAGGGGCGCGATTGCACCCCCAACCCACGCGAGCTGCAACACGGATTCCGAGCGAGCGAACGCCCATCCTCGAGCTCCTTCGGGCAATTCCGTCTGGATGATCGAGTCGAAGGCAACCTTGGCGACCCCCGACGCGACCCCGAAGACGAACACCAGTACCGCTGCTGTGAAGATCGTGAACCATCTGCCCACGACGAGCCCGGCTACACCTGCGGCAACGAGAGACAACGCGATGATCCCGGACTCGCTGAGGAGCTTGCGCAAACGGGGAGCGAGGATCGCACCGGCGAGACCGCCGAACGCAGACGAACCAACCAGTAGCGCAAGACCAATCGAACCGAGATCCTCCCGGCGCAAAGCGAAGGCGAGATGGAACACAAGGAAGCCAACGAGGAACCGCATCCCGGCCGTCGAGATGATCGCTTGACGAACCGTCGGTGAGGATGCGGCCCGACGAGCCCGCATGCGTTGCTTGCTCGCTCGACGACCCTTCGATGCCGGTAGGCGCAACGAAGGGATCGTGCCGCAGTAGTAGAGGGCCGCTGCGAACAGCAGCTCGAATCGCACACCGGGCCACTTGATCAGCAACAGACCGGGCACACCGGCAACCATCCCGGCGATCGCACTGATCCGCGACAGGGATGAGTTCGCATCTACCAGCGCGCCTCCCTCGGGGACGACATGAGGAAGCAATGCCCCTCGAACGACGAGGGCGGCGCGCGAGAAGACGAGGATGCCGAACGCCAGTGGGAACAACAGCAGGGTGTCCAACCGTGTTGCGAGGAGCCACGCCAGGCTCGCTCGCCCCACCGAGGTCAGGACCATGGCCCATCGAAGGCTGCCCTTGAATCGATCCAATATCCGAGCGAGCACAGGGGAGACCACCGCGAAGGGCGCCATGGTGAGCCCCAGATAGAGCAGGACCCGCCCCCGAGCGGTCGTCTCGGGCACCGAAAAGAAGAGCGACCCCGCCAGGGCTAGGGCCACCAAGGCATCCCCCGCCGCTCCGCTCGCCTGGTGCCACAACAACCGTTTCATGGGGCCCATCCTCGACGCCGACCGCGGTCCGCAGCGCCCAATCCACGCGACCCGGACATTCGACCACCTTTGACTACGCTATGTAGTTGCTTGACTTCCCTGAGTCATTTTCAGGCGTGCAGGAGACCCCTGACAGGCAGCGAATCCTTGAGTCATGAAGATAAAGCTCGTCGCCATGCTCGCCGGACTCACTTTGCTCGCAGGCCTCGTCGCCGCGCCTGCCGCGTCGGCCGCTGCCCCCGACGGTGAGATCACTGTCACCTACATCGTTCCGACCCGTCACGGAGACCTTTCGCTCCAGGTCGTGCACCCCACGCAGGGCGGCAAGATCATCACGGCTCCGATGGTGCTGACCCTGTCTCCGTACAACGTTCTGAACGATGCTGCGGGTTATGACAGTGCCCAGTGGGTCCCCTTTGGTTACGCCCGCGGTTACGCCGACGTGATCGGAACGCGTAACTCGGGAGGCTGCTACGACTACGGCGGCAAGCGCGAGAAGGAAAGCGGCTACGACCTCGTCGAGTGGATCGCGAAGCAGAAGTGGAACACCGGCAAGATCGCGATGATCGGCGGTTCGTATGACGGCACCACCGCGAACGCAACAGCTGTCATGCGCCCGCCGCACCTCACGACGATCATCCCCGAAGCTGCGATCAACCACTGGTACGGCTACGCCTACTCCGGTGGGATCCGTTACTTCCTGAGCAACGAGTTCATCGGACACGAAGGTCCCGATGCCGCAACGGACGAGGGCTTCGACACCCCGCTGTTGTTCGACTTCGGGCTCGCTATCCCACCTCCAACCGACGCGACCGACCCGAACTGGGCCGAGCGCGTACAGGACAACATCACCCCTTGTGACGAGATCACTCACACCGAGCACGGTTACGACGACACCCCCGATTACGACAAGTTCTGGGTCGAGCGTGATTACTTGAAGGACGCAGCGAAGGTCACGATTCCCGTGCTCGTTGCCGCCAACTGGGGCGACTGGAACGTCAAGCAGGAAGAGAGCTGGGACTGGTTCAACGCCCTCAAGAACTCTGAGAAACGCGTTCTGTACATGGGCAACGCACACCAGGGTCACGCCGGTTCCCGCGGTGCTGACTACGACAAGGCGGTCCACGACTGGATGGACCACTACCTCATGGGCAAGGACAACGGGATCGAGAACATGCCGTCCGTCGTCTCCCAGACCTCCGACCTGCTCGGCGAAGGCAAGTGGTTCAAGGGCGCACCCAAGGTCACGAACGTCACCCTGTACGCACAGCAGGTGCCCCAGACCACCGTCGGCGACTACACGTGGAAGTTGATGACCACGAAGCCACGCGAGTACTTTGGGTTCGGACAGAAGCCCGATGACCGTGCATCCTTCCCGTCATCGAACGTCAACACGGAGTCGCACGCCCTTCACCACGGGCGAAGCAACCACGACTGGTTCTGGTTCGAGACGCCGATGTTCGACAAGAACGTCCGGATCTTCGGTGCTCCCAAGCTGCAGGTGTACAACACCATCGGCCGTGAATGGGTCACCGTAACGCCGACCCTCGCGGACATCGATCACGATGCGATGGTCATGGAAGCAGGCCAGCACGTCGCAACGACCGACAAGAACATGACGGTTGGTATCACGCGCGGCTGGCTCGACTCTCGCTACCGCAACGGTCTCGACAAGCAGGTGCTGCTCGAGCCGGGTAAGCCGTGGCTCGCCGATGTCACCATGAAGCCTACGGACTACACGTTCCTTGCCGGCCACGCTCTCGGCCTGAACATCCAGACCGAGATCAACGAGTGGTCGCTACCGAAGCCCTACCCGGGCTGCGACGTTGCACCCGAGCCCCCCTCGGACCCGACGAAGCCGGCCGACGTTGCGAAGAACAAGAGTTGTGCCACGTTCTTCATCAACTGGCAGGAAGCAAAGACCCGGTTGATCCTGCCGGTCGTGAACGCGCCTAAGAACCCCGACCTGCTCTTCATGTACCACGCACACGAGAGCGACTGCGTGCTCGCAAGGCCGGTCTGCTAGCCATGAAGAGGATCTCGTCGCTATTGCTATCTGCCACCCTTCTTGCCGGCGCGCTCACGACCGTGGCCGCGTCGCCGGCTAGTGCTTGTGCCCGTGCTGCTGGTCGCAAGGATGTGTTCCGGGCGATGAAGAACGACCAGAGCCTGGAGGCAGGCGTGGTGAAGGCATCAGCAGGCATGGAGACCGTGTCGCTCCTGACGTTCAACCTCGACGCCTCCAAGGTGAAGCCGGTCTACAACATCGGCGAAACGGTGAAGATCGATGTCACCGTCACACGACCTGCTAAGGAGGACCCGCTGGGCAACGGGATCCCGATGGATCGGCCCTACTACCAGGTCGAGCCTGGTGTGATCGTCGGTATCGGTCTCCACATCGGTCGTGTCTTCCTTCCGGGAGCCGCGATCACCGATGACAACGGCATCGCTCATGTGCGCATCAAGATCGAGGACTACGCCCCCAAGAACACGTGGGTCGACTCGAGCATGTACGCATGGAGGACCGTGCAGGAGACGACATGCGCGACGATCCAGGAGTACGGCTACGCATCGGCTCCGCATCACTTCAAGACCGGTAGCTAGAGCTGGCTCAGAGCTCCTCGTGAAGGGGCTCGACCAACAGCACCAGTCCTTCAGTCGCTTTCACCTGGACCTTTGCCCCGGCGGCTATCCCGGTCTCCATCGTGCGTGCCCGCCATAGGGTTCCGTTCGAAAGCACCGTTCCCTCGGGTGCGATATCGGTCTGTGCTTCCGCGACGGAGCCAACGATCCCTTCGGAGTCCTCGATCGGCCTTCGCAAACGAACGCGTAGGGCTGCGGTCATCACCGAAACGAAGAACACGATCGTCAGCACTACCGCGGCGATGATCGTCACCAGACCGACGTCCAGCGCTGGGTGACCGCTCGGGAATAACAACGCGCTTCCTACGCCTATCCCAACGAGTCCACCGATCGTGAAGATGCCGAAGCCCGCTACATGGACCTCGTAGATAAGGGCTATCAACGATGCGAAGAGGACCAAGAGCGCCCACCAGTTGGTAGGCAAGACGTCGAGCGCGTAGAAACCGAATCCGAGCAGGACCGCACCGAGGGCCGCGGCGATCCCGATGCCCGGGTTATAGGTCTCGAAGACCAAGCCGAAGGCACCCAGCAAGATCAGGAACAGTGCCGCGGTAGGTGTCGTCACCGCATGGAGCAGCCGATCCCATAGCGGCAGCTCCTGGAAGCGCAGCAGAACGTTCGGGAAACCGCGCTCCTCGTCCCACGTCTCGAGGGTCGTCCCATGGACGACCGACCCGTCAAGCGCCTGAAGTACCTCTGAGAGTGATGAGGCTTTCTCGGCACGCTCCACCTCGGGGATGGCCCGGCCATTCAGCGTCACGCTGGCTCCGTCCGCGAGGTACTGCAGGTGGGTTGTCAGGACCACCTCCGCGCCGAAGCCTTCCGCAACAGCTCCGCGTGGCGCGACCCATGCGATGACCGGTAGTTGCGCCTCTCCGATAACGCGTATCACGGCCTGTCGATCGATGCCGATCGCAGCTGGCGCGTCGATACGCAAAACGATCGCCTGGGCACCGTCAGTCTCGGCAGCCGAAACCCGGTCGGTGATGAAGCGCGCCATCGGTGGATCGATCAGGCCCTCGACCTCGACGATGTCTACGGGCCCCGCCTCTTCCTGAGCCAGCGCGGGAACGCTCCCGGCCAGAGAAGCTGTGCCGAGAGCGAGTAGCAGTACCGCGAGGGACTTCCGAGGGCGCATGGCCCCATCGTCCCAGACGACTAGTCCTTGGGCTTACCCGGGTGGTCTGGCTTAGGAGCCTTTGGCGGTGGTCCGGTCTCCGAGTCGTCGGCCGTGTCGGCCTCGTCCTCGACAGAGTCGTCGCCATCATCTTCCGAGGTCCCGTGGCTCTTAACCGGCTTCTCAGCCTTCTCAGCCTTCTCAGGCTTCTCAGGCTTCCCAGTTACCTTCTCGTCGCCACCAAGCGCGGCTGCTGCTTTCGCTGCGTCGCAGGCTGCCGTCGCGTCAGCGGCGGTCGCGGTCTTGTTCTGCGCGATCGATCGGACCAGCTCACCATGCGCGCGGCCCTTGATGTCGCAGTGCGCCGCTACCGAAACGACCGATCCGTGGTTGTCCTCGCCAGACCCTTCCTGTTCCGCGTCGGAGTCGTCGTCCTCGTCTTCTGACACC
>JAXDJQ010000004.1:0-8058 GCA_034667565.1 Actinomycetota bacterium | reverse complement strand
TTCATGTCGGGGGCCGGGATGTCTCGCTCGGGGCCGATGAACGGAAGGATCTCGGAGGCATAGCGCCGCGTCATCCGTTCGAGCTCGGAACGCGAGTGGTTCTTGGGATCGACGGAGACTCCCCCTTTGGCACCTCCGAACGGGATGCCGACGATGGCGCACTTCCATGTCATCCACATGGCCAAGGCCTTGACCTCGTCGAGCCCAACAGCGGGGTGATAACGGATGCCACCCTTGGCAGGGCCGCGCGTGACGTTGTGGTGAACGCGGTAGCCCTGGTAGACGCGCGTCGAGCCGTCGTCCATCCGGAACGGCACGCTGACGCTCAGGCTGCGCTTGGGGGCCCGGAGGATCTCATGGACGCCGGGGGCCAAGCCCATGAGCTCGGCAACCTCATCGAGCTGGGCGAGCGCGGTCTCCCACGCGCTGTCGCCCGTGGTGTTAGCCGGTTCGTGACTGCGTAGTTCCGGGTCCAAAGAGTCTCCGTTGACGTCCTGGCAAATCAGAGCCGGGTGTCGGGATCGAACCGACGGCCTTCGGTTTACAAAACCGATGCTCTACCAACTGAGCTAACCCGGCACGTCCAACCTCGAACTCCTTGTCCCAGCGTACCCGCTTCACCTGCCGATTCCGCGTTGGTCTGACCCTCGAGAAACCTGCTCGGATGTCAACCGAGATCACAGGATCGAAAGAGATTTCGATGCGGCATCTAGGCGTGCAGTTCTTCCTAGCGGGAGAGTGACCATCGGGTCGGCGTGGCCACAATCGAAGTTGGCCAGAACCGGGATGCCGGAGGCGGACGTTCGCTCGGCCAGAACTGCGAAAAGTTGTTGGTTCGTCGCTTCGTCGTATCCGTACGCGCGACCGAATACCAGACCATCGATCGAGTCGAAGACGCCGGTGCGTTCCAGGGTCGTTAGGTACGCGTCTACATGACCGGGCGATGGGGTCTCCTCTGAGGTTTCCAGGAAGAGGATCGCTCCTTCGGGGTCCATCCAGATGTCGGTGTCGCGCACGTGCCACATCAACGTCTCTAGGCACCCACCCAACAATGGGCCACTGGCCACGCCCTCACGGACCAAGACCCAACCAGCGGATGGTTGCATCTTGCGAGGCCTCTCGAGGTCGAGCCTCTCGTTCCAGTCGAGGAACTCGTCCGTCCATTCCGTCGCCGGGGTGAAGTCCAGCGGACCCCCGGCCCACGCTTTCTGCATCCAATCCAGCGTGTATGGAAGCGGAACCGGATGCTCTCCAAGCTCCGATACCAAGGCCGGACCGTAGAAGGTTTGCAAACCAGCGTTCTTCATCAGGGCCCAGTGCAGGGTGGTGATATCGGAATAACCCTGGAACACCTTCGGGTTCGATGTGATGGCCTCGTAGTCGAGGTGCGCGAGGAGCTGTGCGGAATGGTTCCCGCCGGTGGCGGCGAGGATCACTGAGATCTCCGGATCGGCGAACGCCTCGTTGATGTCTCTAGCTCTTTCTTCCGGGCTGCCGGCGGTCCACCCCGTTGCTTTCGATGCGTTCGGCATGATCCGAACGGAGAAGCCCAGCGCTTCCAAGGCCTTCACGCCAGCTTCGACACGATGCGGCCACCGAGCAACCGCTGGAGCAGATGGGCTCACGATAGCGACGCTGCTTCCGGGGGATGGCGGCGGCGGAACGAGGAGATCCGGCAGCATGCCGGTCAATCTAGCGGACGCGCTTACGCGGGTTCCTTGACTAGATGCTGTTCTAGTTTGCGCTTGATGCGCTGGAGAGCGTTGTCGATCGACTTCACATGGCGGCCGAGGTATCCAGCGATCTCCTGATACGACTTGCCGTCCATGTAGAGCTGTAGAACTTCCGTCTCGAGCTCCGATAAGACACGGCCCATCGATTCCTTTATGGCCGCGATCTCTTCTGCGCTGATGACGAGGTCTGCGGGGTCGGAGATGTCGATGCTCACGAGAACGTCACCGAGCGAGCGGCCGTCCTCGTCCCCGTCCTCCCCACCACTCTGCTTGTTTAGTGAGACATAGGAGTTGAGGGGGATGTGTTTCTGGCGGGTAGCCGTTTTTATCGCGGTGATGATCTGGCGAGTGATGCAGAGCTCGGCGAACGCTCGGAAGGCCGAGTTGCGGTCGTCTCGATAGTCCCGGATCGCTTTGAAGAGGCCGATCATGCCCTCCTGGACGATGTCTTCTCTGTCGGCACCCGCGAGGAAATACGTCCGGGCCTTGGCACGGGCGTAGTGCCGGTATCGATTGAGGAGAGTCTCGATCGCTAGGTCACTGCCCTGGCGCGCTTCTTCGACCAGGGCCTCGTCCGAGACCTCCATCAGGAGATCGTTCGCCTTCATGTGACTAGGGGGATTTGACACCTTTTGCCCCTGACCTGCTTCGCCTGGCGACTTCGAACATCCCGATCGCCCCCGCCACGGCCACATTGAGGGATTCCAGGCGCCCTAGGGAGGGGATCCCGACCAGCCCGTCGCAGTGGGATCGCACATTCGGGGACACTCCCCGGTCCTCTGAACCAAGGACCAGACCCAGCGGTCGCTCCAGGAGGGTGGATTCCCACAGGTCATCCCCGGCGTCCTGGTCGAGGCCCACGATCCACATCCCAGCAGTACGAGCTTCATCGATCGCATTCGACAGGTTGTTAACCCGGGCCACCGGAACGACCTCGGCGGCACCGGCCGCCACCCGACGCACCGCTGGTGTGACGCTGACCGAGCGCCGAGAGGGCAGAACGATCCCATCGAACCCGGCGCCGTCGGCCGAGCGCAGCAACGAACCCAGGTTGTGTGGATCGGTGAGGCCATCGAGAAAGAGGAGGGCCGGATCTTCAGCGGCTAGCAGATCGCTGAGTTCTGCGTATCGGTAACGCGCCGTGAAAGCGATCACTCCTTGGTGGTTCTCCCCTTGCGAATGCTTGTCCAGCTCCGAGCGAGGCACGGACCTGACTGGGATCAACATGGCATCGGCACGCTTTCGGATCTCACCCAGCGTGCTGTTCGGAGCCATCCCTTGAGCAAGGAAGATCTTCTCGGCCCCCGCGCCGGAACGCAGCAGCTCTAGGACAGGACGGCGGCCGGAGAGAACGCGTTCGTCTGCGTGTCCCTGCGGCCGATCAGCTCGAGGCACCGCCCACGCGCCATCGAGGTCCCGCAGGTGTGTCTTCGACCGCAACACCGAGCTCGATCAATCGGTCACGGATCCCATCGGCACGCTCGAACGCCTTCTCCTGACGCGCTTGCTCGCGCAGATCCAGGAGATAGCTCACTAGCCCGTCCACGAGCTCTGAAGAAGCTGCCGGAGCCTCGAAGCGAAGCGCAAGTACGCCGGTGATCTCGAGGAAATCAGCGACGTGCTGTTTCAGCTCCTCTCGAGCATCCGTTTCATCGCGCTGTGCACCCTCCAAGGTCTTGTTCCCAGCGCGGACGAGGTCGTGCAGCACGGCGAGCGCCTGAGAAGAATTGAAATCATCGTCCATCGCCTCTATGAATCGGGCGATATAGCCGGTGGCTTCGACATCGTCTTCGCCACGGGTAACGGCGGCAGACTCCGGCATCTCGTCACCAAGCGCGTGTCGAGCTGAATCGAGGAACGTGCCGAGACGCTCGAAGGCGACCTGCGCGTCGGCGAACGAATCGTCTGAGAAAACAACCTGGCTTCGGTAGGAGCCCGTCAATGCCCAGTAACGTGCCACCTGCCCCGGGTAAGCCTGAACGACATCGTGAGCAAGCGCGACATTGCCCAAGGATTTCGACATCTTCTGAGATTCCATCTGAACCATCCCCGTGTGCAACCAGTGACGAGCGAACGGTTCGGTTCCCTCAAGGCCCTCAGCTTGAGCTATCTCGTTCTCGTGGTGCGGAAAGATCAGATCCGTTCCACCACCATGGATGTCGAATCCCATCCCTAGGTACTTCGTCGACATCACCGAGCATTCGATGTGCCAGCCGGGACGCCCCGGCCCCCACGGGGACGGCCACGAAGGCTCACCCTCCTTTGCCGACTTCCACAGCGCGAAGTCCAGTGGATGGCGCTTGCCCTCGTGAGGTTCGATCCGCTCACCGGCGCGCATGTCATCCAGTGATCGGTTCGACAGCTTGCCGTACCCCTCGAACGATTCAACCGCGAACCAGACATCACCGCCGGCCTCATAAGCGATGTCCTTGTCGATCAGACCTTGGATCGACTCAACCATCTGCTCGATGTGATCGGTCGCGCGCACCACTACGTCGGCAGGCGTCGCGCCCATCGCGGCCATGTCTTCCTCGAAAGCGTTCGTGTATTTCGTGGTGATCGCCTCGGGAGGTACTTTCTCGAGGTTCGCCCGCTCGATGATCCTGTCGTCAACGTCGGTGTAGTTCATGACGTAGGTGACCTCGTAGCCTCGATACACGAGATAGCGACGGATCATGTCGAACCACAGGATGGTCCGGGCATTACCGATATGGATGTAGTTGTAGACGGTCGGCCCGCAGCAATACATCGAGATCCGCCCGGGATCCCTAGGCCGGAGCGGCACGGTGCTGCGCGCCATCGAGTCATAGATCTGGATAGTCACTGGCTCACCTTAATCAGCAGCGATCGTGACCACGGCGAGCGCCGCGATCCCTTCGCCGCGACCGGTGAAACCCATGCCGTCGGTGGTCGTCGCTTTGACCGACACTGCACCGGCATCGACGTCCAGGCACCGCGCCAGGTTCTCTGACATCTCCTTGCGATAGGAGGACAGTTTCGGGCGCTCCGCTATCACGGTGCTGTCGACGTTAGCCACCTTCCAACCGGCCGCCGCGATGATGGTGTAGCACTCGTGCAACAGGCTGAGGCTGGACGCCCCTTTCCATTCATCCGTAGCGGGGAACCGGTCGCCGATGTCGCCCAGGCCTATGGCTCCGAGCAACGCGTCGGCGATCGCGTGAGCGAGGACATCCGCGTCGGAGTGGCCCGACAGTCCCGGCCCTTCCGGGATAGTGACGCCGCCGATAACCAGCGGTCGACCTTCCTCGAAGCCATGAGCATCGAACCCGATCCCGGTGCGGATCACCCCGCACCACCCACCAAGGCTTCTGCAAGATCGAAGTCGGGCGCATACGTCAGCTTGAGATTGCGCGCATCACCTTGGATAGGAACCACCTTGTAGCCATAGTTCGCGACCAACTGCGCATCGTCGGTCGCCTCGCTTATCCCGTCGGCGAGGGCTCGCGTGTGACTGTCTTTCAGAGCCCGGGTCCAGAATGATTGTGGAGTTTGCACGCTGAGGATCGACTGGCGAGGGACCACGCCGGTCATCAGACCATCCTTGATGTAAGCCAACGTCTCACGTACCGGGATGGCCGCGAATGCTCCGTCTGCCTCATCGAGAGCATGGAGCGCGGAGATGACGGTGTCGATGTCGACGAACGGACGGGCCGCATCGTGGACCACGACCTGCTCGGTCTCGATCAGCTCGAGTCCATTGGCTACCGAACCCTGGCGCGTGGTGCCCGGTGGGGCGACTTTGATCCCTCGACTTGCCAGTGAGACCGCTAGCTCGCCATCTGCAACCACAACCACTTCGTCGCAAGTTGCGCGTAGGACGTCGAAGGACCATTCCCACAAGGGTCGGCCACCGAGATGACGAAGTTGTTTCGGTCGATCGTCGCGCGGATCGCGCGCACGCTCGCCCTTGCCTCCAGCGGCCAGGATGGCCGCGACGGATGCGATTGCCCTAGCCCAGGACCTCGTCCAGGAGGGCTTCCGCCGCATCCTGGTCACAGTTCTTCGAGAACGTGAGCTCAGACACGAGGATCTGGCGAGCCTTCGTAAGCATCCGCTTCTCACCTGCAGCGAGACCCTTCTCCTTGTCACGCTGGTGAAGGCTGCGGACGACGTCGGCTACCTGGTAGATGTCACCCGAGCGGAGCTTTTCGACGTTCGCCTTGAATCGACGGGACCAGTTCGTCGTGTTCGTGGTCGGTTCGTTCTTCTTGAGGACCTTGAGGACCTTGGGAACTTCCTTGGCGGGGGTAACCACGCGCAGGCCAACCTCGTCGGTTGCGTCGACCGGGACCATCAGGGTCAGTTCGCCGTAAGCCAGCTTGAGGATGAAGTACTCACGCTTCTCACCGAACATCTCTTTGTTCTCGAGTCGCTCGATGATCGCAGCACCATGATGTGGGTAAACCACCTTGTCACCTACACGAAAACCCACTGAATGAACCTCCCTGTGCTGCGTCCTGTGGCGTGTTCGAACGCCCCTTACCGAGAAGAAAACCTCCGCAGAAGCGGGGCCTCTCGAAAGCCAAGGATAACACGCGGCGCGTTTTGACGTTCCTTCATCACACGTGGGTCGCGGCACCGCGAGCCTGTTGGAATGCAGCCGCGATGTCTGGAACTCGGATGAGCTTGAGACCTTTCACGTGTTCGTCGAATCCAAAGGGAACGAAGGCGGTATCGAATCCAAGGCGGCGTGCTTCAGACAAACGTCGAGCGATCGCTGGAACGCGGCGGACCTCGCCGCTCAATCCCACCTCACCGACCGCGACCGCGCGCTCGCCGATCGGTGACTTGGTGATCGCGGAGAACAGAGCCAGACACATCGCGAGATCGGCAGCGGGTTCGCGAACATCGAGGCCACCGGCCGCGGCAACAAAAACGTCGCTCGCTCCAAGAGAGAGGCCCGTTTGCGACATCACGGCTGCAAGCAGCGACAATCTGCGGCCGTCGAGCCCGATCGCCACCCTACGTGGCTGGGGGATCTTCGACTCATCCACGAGGGCCTGAACCTCGACCAACAAGGGGCGCGTTCCCTCCATCCCTGGGAAGACGACGGAACCCGCAACTCCCGGGCGTCTATCGGCCAACAGGAACGCAGAGGGATCCCCCACCGGATCGAGGCCATCGGTCGACATCACGAAGACACCGGTCTCGTCTGTAGCGCCATAACGGTTCTTCGCCGACCTCAAGAGGCGCAACGTCCCACCACGCTCGCCCTCGAGTGACAACACGACGTCAACGACATGCTCGAGGGTCTTCGGTCCCGCGACCGACCCTTCCTTCGTGACGTGGCCAACCAGGATCACCGTCGTGCCGGTCGATTTTGCGTGACGAGCAAGCGCCGCTGCGCACTCACGCACCTGCACCATCGAGCCGGGAGGTTGCTCCAACCGATCATCGGCGAGGGTCTGGATCGAATCGACCACCAGTATGTCGAGCGAGGCCGAGATGGAAGTGGCGATCACGGCATCAATCGAACCCGATGTCGCGATCTGCAACTGCGAGCTCGAGATGCCCAACCGTTTCGCGCGGCCCCCGATCTGTGCCACCGATTCCTCGCCCGAAACGAGCAACGTGCGACAGGCCCGGTGAGCCAGTGCGGCAACCAGCTGCAACGTCAGGGTGGACTTGCCGATACCCGGCTCACCAGCGAGCAGGACGGCGGAACCGCGCACGAGACCGCCACCGAGCACTCGGTCGATCTCGTCGATGCCGGTTGGTGCACGCTCCGCGTCCTGCGGTGCCTCGTCCAAGCTCACGACCTCGAGGCCGGCCGAGGACCCGTTCGCGCCTGGAGCGATCGCGGTGCTCCAATCACCACACTCGGGGCACTTACCGAACCATTTGGATGCCAGATGACCGCAGGCCGAACAAGAGAACGTCTGCTTCATACCCCCACCGTAGGGAGGGGCTACGACAGAAAAACGAGCGGCCGTTCGAGCGCCATCTAGTCGGCGATCCGGAGGGCGACCGCCGGAGGAATGTGGGATGCCTGGTGGGCGGGCCAAGCCGTCGCCAGCAGTGAGGCAACCAAGGCGATGCTGGTCAATAGCCCGAGCTGGGTCCAGGGCACGATGAACGCGACCTCTTCCCCGAATTCCCCCGTCGCGACGAGTTGTTTGGCGGTGACAAGGGCCAGGATGACGCCGATGAGGATGCCCTGGAGAGCGACGAACCCGGATTCGAGGATGAAGGCCCTCCTCACCTGAGAGGGAACGAAGCCGAGTGCGCGCAATACCCCCACGTCGCGCCTCCGCTCTCTGACCGCACGCACCATCACCACACCGAGCCCGGCGATCCCTACGAT
>JAXDJQ010000003.1:0-7240 GCA_034667565.1 Actinomycetota bacterium | reverse complement strand
CTTCGGCGCCGATATGCACACGACATGGTTGGGATGGACCCTGTTCGCCCTCGTGACCCCGGTGCAGTTCTGGGCGGGAAGGCCGTTCCTGACGAGTGCCGTCAAGCAAGCTCGCCATCGCAGCACGAACATGGACACACTCGTTGCCCTCGGAACGTTGGCCGCATACAGCTACTCGCTCGTGTCGTTGTTCCGTCATGGAGATCTCTACTTCGAGACGGCGGCGGTGATCATCACCTTCCTGTTGCTCGGCAAGTATTTCGAACATCGATCGAAGTCACGCGCCAGCCGTGCGATCAAGACCCTGATGGAGCTCGGCGCCAAGCAAGCGCGCGTCAGCCGGGACGAGCTCGAGGTCGACGTGCCCATCGAAGACCTCGTTGTTGGCGACCTCATGCGCGTGCGCCCCGGCGAGAAGATCCCAACCGACGGAGTCGTGCACGAGGGAACGACCTCGATCGACCAGTCGATGTTGACGGGGGAGTCCGTTCCCGTATCGGCTGGGGAAGGGTCGGCGGTATTCGGTGCGACGGTGAATGTCTCTGGTTCGATCGTCGTGAAGGCCACGAAGGTCGGCCGCGATACGGCGCTGGCGCAGATCGCCCGACTCGTCGAGGAGGCTCAGGGTCGTAAGGCTCCGATCGAGCATCTCGCTGATCGAGTGGCATCGATCTTCGTTCCGATCGTCCTGGGTATCGCAGCAGTCACATTCATCGGATGGATGCTCACGGGTCACACGTTCGAAGACTCGCTGGTGGCGCTCGTTGCGGTCCTGATAATCGCCTGTCCTTGTGCTATGGGTCTTGCAACCCCCGCGGCGATCATGGTCGGCACCGGCCGGGCTGCCCAGCTTGGGATCGTCATCAAGGGTGGCGATGTCCTCGAAGCTTCGGGACGGATCGACGTGGTCGTCCTGGACAAGACCGGAACCCTCACCGAGGGCCGGATGAAGGTGACAGACGTCGTCGCGTTCGAAGGCTCCAAAGAAGACGTGCTGGCTACTGCGGCCGCGCTCGAGGCTCTTTCGGAGCATCCGATCGCTGAGGCCATAGCCGCCGCGACAACCGATCATGCCGACGCGCAGGTCGACGGCTTCAACGCAGAGGCCGGTGTCGGTGTATCCGGCTCCGTCGACGGCGTCCAGGTACGAGTGGGACGGAAGGTGTTTGTGGGCGCCCCGAACAACACAGCTGCCGATGGTTTGGAAAGCGAAGGTAAGACGCTCGTGTGGGTCGCGAGGAACTCCCGGCCCATCGGAGCGATCGCGGTAGCAGACACCTTGAAGTCCTCCGCTCGGGAAGCAGTGGAGCGATTGCACCGCCTCGGCCTTGCCACGGTGATGATCACTGGTGACAACGAAACGACGGCCCGTTCCATCGCGGAGCAAGCCGGCATCCAAAGAGTCATCGCGGGAGTGCTCCCGGCCGACAAGGCAACCGAGGTCAAGCGCCTGCAAGAGGATGGTCGGTCGGTGGCGATGGTGGGCGACGGGATCAACGACGCTCCCGCGCTGGCGCAGGCCGACCTCGGCATCGCGATAGGCACCGGCACGGATGTCGCCATCGAAGCGGCAGACCTGACACTGGTTGGAGGAGATCCCACCCTTGCCGCTACGGCGGTCGACCTCTCGCGTCGCACGCTGCGAACGATCAAGCAGAATCTCGGGTGGGCCTTCGGCTACAACGTCGCCGCGATCCCCCTGGCGGCGCTGGGTCTTCTGAATCCCATGATCGCAGCGGCCGCGATGGCTTTCTCGTCCGTGAGCGTGGTCCTGAACGCGCTGCGACTCAGACGCTTCGACCCCACGTAGGGTTTCGGGCCGTGCCCGATACCTACATCACCGACGCACCGAGTCTCGTCTACCGTGCGTTCTTCTCTTACCCCACGACCGTGACCGACGCGCGTGGCAATCCCGTCAATGCGGTGCGCGGCTTCATGGAGATGATCACCAGACTGATCGTGGACCGAAGGCCGGAACGCCTCATCAACGTCTTCGATTCGAACTTTCGGCCGGACTTCCGGGTCGCCGCCTATAGCGGGTACAAGGCCCAACGACCAGAGGACCCGCCCGAGCTACCGAGACAGTTCCACGTCATCGCGGAGGTGCTGGACGCAGCGGGCATGGAACGAGCGGAGTCGGAGGGGCTCGAGGCGGACGACGCGATCGCAACGCTCGTTGCCCAGGCGACGAAGTTTCCTATCACCGTCGTTACGGGCGACCGGGACCTGCTGGCCCTCGTACGCGATCCAGACGTGCGAGCGCTTTTCCCTCTCAAGGGCCTGAAAGAGGTCACGGAGTTCACGGAGAAGGATGTGCAAGCGAAGTACGCGGTGCCCCCCAGCCGCTACGCGGAATTCGCAACGTTACGCGGGGACTCTTCCGATGGGCCTCCTGGCGTTGCGGGGATCGGTCCTAAGAGAGCAGCTCTTTTGCTGGATGAGTACGGTTCGATCGACGCGATCCTCGACAACCTCGACAAGCTTCCTCCGAAGCAAGCTGAATCCTTCGAGACGGCTCGCGATTACCTCACCGCGATGAAGACGGTCGTTGGTCTGGTCTCCGATGCGCCCATCACCAGGACGGAGCCACGCGAACCGGACGAGGATCTGATGAGAGAGTTGAGCGAGGTGCACAACCTTGGGAGCTCAACGACGCGACTACTTCAAGCGTTGAGGGGAGAGCGGTGACGACGAAAGTCTTCCTGGTACGCCATGGGGCGACGGACTGGAACAAGGAGAAGCGCGCGCAGGGCCACGCCGATATCGACCTGAATGCGGAAGGTCACAAACAAGCCTCTGCGGTCGCCGATGAGTTGTCGCACCAGACGTTGGTGGCGGTCTATTCCAGCGATCTGAAACGGGCGCGCGATACCGCCCAGGCGATCGCGTCGGCGCACGGCCTTCAGGTGACCATCGACAAGGATCTGAGAGAGATCGATCAAGGGGAGTGGGAAGGTCTCACGACCGACGAGATCCGCAGTCGGTGGCCGGATCTATGGGGGCCGAACCGGCATTACAACGCACGACCTGGGGGCGAGTCACCTCATCAGGTCAAAGAGCGGGCGATGCGAGCCTTGACGAAGGCGGTTAACGCGCACCCGGACGAGTCCATCGCGGTTGTTAGCCATGGCGGCACGATCAGGTGGCTCAGTGCCGAGGCCTTGGGTTATGACGAGTACCGGTCACGCAGGATCAGAGGGCTCGGTAACGGCGCAGTGGTATGTCTCGATGCAGAGATGGAGGGTGATCACCTGGTGCTGAGCAATCTCACCCGCCTCGATGGCAACACCACGGATCTAGACGACCCGAACGACTAACCGTTAGCCATCCAACTCGATCGGAACGGCCCCGAGGTCATGTAGAGCACCGTTGCGGTAGATCCGCATCGTCACCGAGCGACCGATCAGGTCGCCGACCATCAGACGTTGGAGATCGCCGGCTTCTTCCACGGGCATCCCGTCGATATCGATGATCAGGTCCTCAGTGTGCACACCGGCTTGCGCAGCAGGGCTGTTCTCGACTACCTCTACGACTTCGATCGCGCGTTCGCGTCCGAGCTCGCGCGCGAGGCGGGGTGGCAACGGACGGGTTCCCCCTGCGACGCCAAGGTAGGAACGTCGGAAACGACCTTCGCTCATCAGCGAGCCGATGATCTTGCGGGTGGTGGGATTGATAGGTACCGCCAGGCCGAGGCCGACTCCCGCAACCGCGGTGTTGATCCCAACGACGTCCCCGCGGGAGTTCAGCAGGGCGCCACCGGAGTTCCCTGGATTCAGTGCGGCGTCAGTCTGGATGACATTCTCAACGACCCGCATAGCGGACCGAGATCGCGTCGGAAACATCCGACCAAGCGCGCTGACGACCCCAGCCGTTACCGATCCGTGGAAGCCCATGGGGTTGCCGATCGCGACGACGAGTTGACCCACCCTCAATTCATCCGCGTCGCCCAACGTTGCCGCGGTGAGGTCGTCGGCACTGACCCGCACGACCGCAAGGTCCGAGAGTGGATCCGTTCCGGTCACCTCGAAGTCGAAAGTGCGACCGTCGGTGAACGTCACGGATCCCGCGCCGGTCCCACCTACGACGTGGGCGGACGTGAGCAGGAACCCGTCCGGGGTGATCACCACGGCAGAGCCTGCCCCTGTGGCTTCCCGTCCGTATCTGGTTAGCGCGGTCAAGCGCACGCTGGCGACCGAGGGTCCCAGACGTTCGGCAACCGATATGACCACCTGGGAGTAGGCGTCGAGGGCACCGGCCCCGGTGGTGTCGGGCTTTTCTGTCATGATGTAACAGTGTAATCAAAATTCACAGGAGGGGATACATGGCCAAGGAACCGACCGAGCAGGAGATCCGGGAGTACTTCGAAGGGCAGATCCCGAAGGACTGGTTCACAGAGCTAGAGCTGGCTGTTGCCCGGGACGAGATCCAGGTGATCGGGCGACTACCCGATATCGAGACCCCCGCGGGGGGTTCACCGCGGGTAGCCAAGGCGAATCGGATAGCGGAGTGGCGGGAGGAGTCCAGGGAGCAGCGGATGGCCATCGCTCGTGATGCCGAGGTGGGATTCGGCCGGAAGGTGTCGTGGGGCGCACGTTGTGGGGACGAAGGCAGGCTGTTCGCTCACCTCAACATCCCGGTGATGACCCGGTTACGCGCTCGAGAACGAGCGGTGCTGGACACCCTCGTCGATGCCGGCGTAGCTCGCAGCCGTAGCGATGCGTTGGCATGGTGCGCGCGCTTGGTCGCAGACAAGCAGAAGGACTGGATCGACGAGCTTAGAAGTGCATTCGCGGAAGTTGAGAAGGTGAGGTCCGCAGGACCGGTCTTCTAGCCGGCTAGCCTGCCGCCGCCGCCGGGTCGTTTAGCGTGCTCGGATGGAATTCAGGCGTATCGAACGGTTCCCGCCCTATGTCTTCTCGATCGTCAACGACCTGAAGGCACAGGCCAGGCGTGCGGGCGAAGACATCATCGACCTGGGGATGGGCAACCCCGATATCCCAACTCCCGACGCTGTGGTCGACAAGCTGAAGGAAGCTGTCGACAACCCTCGGAACCACCGCTACTCGGCCTCTCGAGGGATCCCCAAGCTCCGTGCCGCGATCTGCGACCACTACGAACGATCGTGGAACGTGACGCTCGATCCGGAGACCGAGGCCATCGCAGTGATCGGGGCGAAGGAAGGTCTGTCGCATCTCGCGTGGGTGCTTCTCGAGCCTGGCGACTCGGTTCTGGTGCCAGAGCCCACCTATCCCATCCATACCTACGCGATGTTGCTTGCGGGGGCGAATGTCACCACGGTGCCGCTGTCGTTCGGGAGCGACTTCTTCGCCGACCTTGTCTCGGCGTACGAGTCGACGGAGCCGAAGCCTCGTGTCGTTCTGTGTTCTTTCCCTCACAACCCAACCACCGCGATGGTCGACCTGGCGTTCTTCGAGCAACTCGTTGAGTTCGCCAAAGCCCGCAACGTGATGGTGATCCACGATCTTGCCTACGCAGACCTCGTATTCGGTGAGGAGCGAGCGGTCTCTTTCATGCAGGTGCCGGGTGCCCGCGAGGTTGGGGTCGAGTTCTTCTCGATGTCCAAAAGCTATTCGATGCCCGGGTGGCGACTGGCGTTCGCGGTCGGGAACTCGGAGATGATCGGTGCTCTCACGAAGCTCAAGTCGTACCTCGATTACGGCGTCTTCCAGCCGATCCAGATCGCGGGGATCATCGCTCTGAACGAATGTGGCGAGGTACCGAAACAGATCAGGGAGATCTATCTCACCCGAAGGGATGCGCTGTGTGATGGCCTCGAGCGGATCGGGTGGAACATGACCCGGCCCCCCGCAACGATGTTCGCCTGGGCTCCGATACCGGACGAGTTCAAAGCGATGGGATCCCTCGAATTCTCGAAGTTCCTGGTGAAGGAAGCGAAGGTCGCGGTATCTCCCGGGGTCGGGTTCGGCAACAGGGGGGACGACCACGTCCGATTCGCCTTGGTGGAGAACGAACAACGGATCCGACAAGGGATCCGCGGGATAAGACGAGCGTTGGAGCTCGGACCGCCCTCCTGATGAGCGGGCCCTCTTAGGGGGCCAGCAGCCCTCGCAAGCAGAAAGCAACGGCTTCGTCGGCCAACTGGGGACGATCGCCGGCAGCTCCGGGCTCGAGGTAGACCTCAACGAAATGGAAGATCGCGCCGAGGATGCCGTGCGCCATAAGCTCGGGGTCGCCATGGCGGATCGTTCCCGCGGCCATCCCTTCTTTGATGTGACCGGCGGTGTCGCCGACGACGATCTCCTGTCCGTGTTGCACCAGACCCGCGAACTCCTCGTAACGGGCTGCGATGCGGATAACTGCAAGGACGCTGGGATTAGCCCGGAAGAAGTCGATCGAGGCTCGGATGCCTTGCTCGATGCGTCCGATCGGGTCGTCGACCGTACCGATCGCAGCCTCTTGGGCTCGGCGCAGTTGCAAGAGGGACTCTTGCAACAACTCGCTGAAGACGGCTTCCTTGGATGGGAAGTACCAGTAGAAGACGCCCTTGCCGACGCCAAGCGCGTCGCAGATGTCTCCGACGGCAGCCCCGTGGTATCCGGATTCCGCGAACAGACGAGCTGCCTCGTCGAGGATCTGCTCTCGTCGTTCAGACCCTCTGCGGGTGAGTTTCCGCTCTTTCACTGCACCCAGACTAGCCCGGTAGGCTTCCTAACCGATGGCTAAACAGGAGACCTCCCGCAAGCGGGTGTTGATCGTCGGCGCAGCAGGGAGAGATTTCCACAACTTCAACGTCTACTACCGGGACAACCCTGATTACGAAGTCGTTGCTTTCACTGCAACCCAGATCCCAGGCATCGATGACCGTACCTACCCGCCCGAACTAGCGGGGGACCTGTACCCCGAGGGCATCCCGATCCGCAACGAGGACCAGCTCGAGTCGATCGTCTCCGAACAAGAGGTCGATCAGGTCGTGTTCGCGTACTCCGACGTCTCCCACGGTCACGTGATGCACATCGGCTCTCGGGCGATGGCCGCCGGGGCGGATTACGTGCTCCTCGGCCCCCGGTCGACGGCGATCAAAGCGAACGTTCCGGTGGTAGCGGTGTGCGCGGTTAGGACGGGTTCGGGCAAGTCGCAAACGACGAGAGCGGTGACCCGCATCCTCAAGGCGGCCGGCAAGAGGGTCGCCGTCGTTCGCCATCCGATGCCTTACGGACACCTCGTAGACCAGATCGCGCAACGCTTCGAGACGTTCGAG
>JAXDJQ010000002.1:0-12418 GCA_034667565.1 Actinomycetota bacterium | reverse complement strand
GACGACCAGCACCACTGTTTCCTCGTCGGCGTGCTTCGCGAGCAAGTCGCCGATCTTGCCGTCGAGGAAGCGGTAGTACTCGCGCAGAGATTCCTTGTAAGGGTTGTCCGGCTCGTAGCGCGGGTGGTTCGGGTCGATGAAGCTCCAGATGCCGTGGTTCAGGCGGTCTGGGCCCATCTCGACCATCATGAAGAAGTCCCATGGCTTGTTCGCCAGCAGGTAATCGGCCGTCTTGAACTTCATCTCGGTCATCTTGTAGGCCTCGTCCAAGATGTACTGCGTGTCGTCGGTACGGAAGTTACGGATATCGAAGATGAAATCGCCGACGTTCTCGACGAGCTCGGCCTTCAACTCTTTCGGGTATGTGTAATCCGCGTCGTTCGTCGGTGTGAGGAAGCAACCGATCTGGATGCCGTTAGTCGGCTTCGGCGGATACATCGGCGGCACCGACATCACGATGACGTCCTTACCGTTCTCCGACAGGATGTCCCACACCGTCGGTTCCTTCACCTTGAACGACGTCGCGAACTCGAGACCGTCGTACGTGTGGTCCTTACGGTTACGGAAACCGTAGATGCCAAGGGTGCCGGGGTCTTTCGACGTCATCATGCACGCCCACGCCGGAACGGTGATCGGCGGAGTGATGGACTGCAAGGGGCCGAACATCCCGTTGTCAACGAGCTTCGCGATGTTCGGAATCTCGTCTTTGTACTCGTCGAAGATGTGCTCCGGCGGGGCGCAGTCGAGCCCGATGACCATCACACGACGGTCACCCTTCTTGTGCGCCACCGGTTCAGCACTCTCCTGCTGCTTCTTCTTTCCGAACAGAGCCATGGTTACGCGTTCGCCTTGGCGTCGGCGATCAGTATCTGGGCGACCTCGTGGCGGGAGAACTGCTCGGGCGGCTCTTCACCGTTCTGGAGCATCTCGCGGACCTTGGTACCCGACAGGAAGACACGATCTTCCTTGCCGTGGGGGCACGTCTTGTCGGAGCCCATCTGGCCGCACTTGTTGCAGTAGAAGCTGTGTTCGAACTTCAGAGGAACGATGCCCAGCTCGGCAGCATCGAACTCGTCGAAGAGGTGCTGCGCGTCGTACGAACCGTAGTAGTCACCAACGCCCGCGTGGTCACGTCCGACGATGAAGTGCGTGACGCCGTAGTTCTTGCGAAGCAGCGCGTGCCAGATGGCCTCACGCGGCCCCCCGTAACGCATCGCGGCAACGAACACGGAGAGGATCACGCGGTCGGCTGGGTAGTAGTTCTCCATCAGGACCTCGTAGCACTTCATGCGGGTCTCGGCGGGGATGTCGTCGCCCTTGGTGCCACCGACGAGTGGGTGGATCAAGAGGCCGTCAACGCCCTCGAGCGCGACCTTCGTGAGGTACTCGTGCGCACGGTGGATCGGGTTGCGGGTCTGGAACGCGACGACGGTCTTCCAGCCACGCTTGTCGAACTCTTCACGCAGCTCGATGGGTGTCTTGCGGTACTCGGAGAACTCGTCGGCGAAGACGTTCTCCAGTACCGTCACTTCACCACCGACATAGTTGCCGGGCAAGGACTTCAGGTACGCAACACCGGGGTGCGCGTCGTCTGTCGTGCGGTAGGTCTTCTCAGCCTCTTTGTCGGCGTCGAACTTGTAGACGTCCTCGACCTCGATGATCGCGATGACGCGACCTTCGTAGGTGATGGCTGCAGGCTCGCCAACCTTCAGAGTCGCGATCTCTTCGTCTGTGGCGGGAAGCGTGATCGGGAGCGACCACGGAAGGCCGTTCGCCAAACGCATCTCGTTGACGACGGAGGTGTAATCGGCTTCGGTCATGAAGCCGCGGTTCGGGCTGACCGCGCCTACGGCGAGGAGCTCGAGATCGGACAGCACACGCCGCTCGCTGGCTGCGATCGTCGGGTAAGCATTCGCCTTCTCGACGAGCTCTGCGATCGGGGTGTCTTGTCCTGCCATGCGGACCTCGAGGGCGCCGCCGTGCGGGCTGATGCCGGGCACGTCTTTCAGGGTGATGGGCATAGTGCTCCTTCCGATGCGTTGCTGGATGGCTCAGAAAGGAGAGCGGGAGGGGCTGAGAGCCTCACTCCGGTTGCACTCCTATAACACTCCAAAGACTACCAGGAACGGCTGTTCTGCGCCTCTCAACCCTGCATCAGGCGGCGATTCACCGCGTCGAGCGTTGCTCTCACGGCGGCGTCGGGAACTGGTCCTTCTCGGACGAGGGCGGCCCCGAGCATCGCCACACCATCGGACTCACGGACCGCCACCAGGACGGCCTCCTGACCCACGACCGTTACCAGCGAGGCACCCAGGAGCTCGATCTGCGAGCCTCCCAACAATTGATCGACGGCCTCCAGGGTTGCTTCCGCCAGCACCATCAATCCGTGGGGCGTCTGCTCTCCCGTGGCCTCGCCCACGACCTCGTTGTCCTGGCTTCCCAGGGCGACCGTCGCCTCCGACTTCTTGTTGCTCGACGTGAAGGCCACCCTCAGTAGCGGAGGGCGGGTCCCCGGACCACCCGAGGGGTGATGAGCTATCGATTGCAGCCGACGAAGCTCTTCCGAGGCATCGACTGCGTTGTGGGGGCCCCGAGTACGCGCTTCCTGTTCCGCCAGCTCGGCTGCTCTCTCGAGCGTCTCGCGGTCCCCGAAATGGGATTCGGCTTCGAGCTCGAAGACGAATACCTGCCGCAGAGAGCCGGCCAACCCGCGGTCTGTGACCTCTTGCTCGATCTGTTCCTGGACGCCCGCGGGCTGGGTACCAAGACGGGTGAACGCCTGGATCTCAGAAGGAGCCCCCGCTCCATCTGTGAGGATCACGCAACCTAGGACCCCGGGCAGCGCCTTGATAGCCGCTTCGAGCTCAACCAACGTCGGATCCGCCATAGCCCCTTCCCCAGAGATGGAGCCAGATACTAGCCTTGGCGTCGGCGCCGCAGGCAGGACCGAAAAAGGTGCACCCGCTGAGCCTTCGTCCCGGCGGACCGGTTTACGACTCAACGGGTGCAGGACGGAATCTATCTACGGAGCAAGCGCCCGACAAGGCGCGGGGTGAGATTTCTTCGCGTTCTGAGGACCCCTCGAGGGAGGGATAGGTCCCTTTTGGTCGAATCGCTGTAAGGGCAGTGCGGGCCGGTTTGCCCGCTGCCTGAGGCCGTGGCAGGATGCCCCAGCCAGGCGCGGAGACCACATCCCGCGATCCGGCAGGCGCCCGAAAAGTGAAGAGGCGCAAGGGGTCGAGGACGTCCTCGCGGGCTTCAGCTCGACCCGAGGAAGACGGACAAGGAGATCGGATGATCGGTAAGCAGGGACGCGCGGCCATAGCCGCGACTCTTCTCTGCACCATCCTGATCCCGGCCGCGGCTTCCACGGCAGGAGGAAACAGTCGGCTCGACCAGATCGAAGCCGAGCGGGCCGCCCTCGAACAGAAGATCGAGGCCGGTGAGGCTGAAGCCGGGGACCTCAAGGGCCGGATCGATGATCTCAACGAAGACCTGACCGCACTCCAGATCGAGATGCATCGACTCGACACGAAGATCGAGGACGTCGCCGCCGAAGTGCGCACCGCGCAAGCAGCGATCGATGCCACGCAAGCTCAGATCGACAAGATCGAAGGCATCGCAACGCGCCAAGCCGTGGAGCTCTACAAGGCAGGAGCTACCGACGCCATCGAAGCTCTGCTTAACTCGGATTCCCTCACCGAGCTCGATGCCCGAGCGGAGCTACTCGGAGCAGCAGCTCAGCAGAACACCGGAGCCCTGATCCGCTATGGACGTCTCCAAGTAGGGATCAAGGCGCAGCACCGCGAGCTTTTCAACATCGAAGAGGAGCTCTCCGCCCAGTTGAAGAGCCGCGCCATGGCCAAGGCGAAGCTCGATCAGAAACGCAGTGAACTAGCGAAGAACCTGACGGCTCTCAACATCAGCCTCAACGCCCGGCGTGAGAAAGAGGGCGACCTGATGGACGAGTCAGACCGGATCCGGGGCAACCTCGCCGCGATCGCCGCTCGACACGCGGTCATGGCCCGGGGCACCTCGGCGCAGGGCTACATCTGGCCACTGAACGGTGCTATCACCTCTCCATATGGACCCCGGTGGGGTCGCATGCACACCGGTATCGACATCGACGGTTACACCGGCCAGCCCATCGTGGCTTCCAAGGAAGGCACGGTCGTACTGGCCGAGTACTACTCGGGGTACGGGAATGCGGTTGTGATCGATCACGGCGGCGGCTATGCAACGTTGTATGGCCACATGTCCCGCTTCGCGACCCAGAACGGTGCCCACGTAGAACAGGGCGAGATCATCGGTTACGTCGGCTGCACCGGCTCGTGCACCGGCGATCACCTGCACTTCGAAGTGCGGATCAACGGGGACCCCGTAGACCCGATGCCTTACCTGCCCTAAAAGGCAAAGGCGAAAAAGCGACAGTAAGAGGAAGACCCAGAGTTCCGGTTGGGTCCCGGCCGGTTCAATCGGTTGCGGTCACCAACTCGACAGTTGCTGACCTGTACTTGCGCTCAGCGAAAGCTCCGGTAAGTAACTCGCGCCGAGCCGCCTTTGACCTTGACTTGCCTATGGTCTTCGGGTTTGGAAGCTCGACCAACAAGAAAGGGCCCGGCTCTCGCCGGGCCCTTCTCGAGTAACTGATGAAGCAGTGACTACATCATGCCGCCCATGCCGCCCATTCCACCCATGCCGTGGTCGTGACCGGCACCGGCCATGGGGTCCTCTTCCTCGGGCTTGTCGACAACGGTTGCCTCGGTCGTCAGCAACAGGGCTGCGATCGATGCGGCGTTCTCGAGGGCCGAGCGAGTGACGCGGGTCGGGTCGATGATGCCGTCCTTCAACAGGTCGACGTACTCACCGGTCGCAGCGTTGAGGCCGTGACCCGGCTTCTCGTTGCGCACCCGGTCGATGACGACGCCACCTTCGTGGCCAGCGTTCTGAGCGATCCACCGAAGCGGAGCGTCCAGCGCGGTTGCCACAGTCCTTGCACCGGCGAGCTCGTCGCCGTCCAGCTCGAGGGCCTCGACGGCCTCACGGGCACGGACCAGCGTCGTGCCACCACCGGGGACGACGCCCTCTTCGACCGCTGCACGGGTCGCGGAGACGGAGTCCTCGATGCGGTGCTTCTTCTCTTTGAGCTCGACCTCGGTCGCAGCTCCGACCTTGAGGACCGCAACACCGCCGGCCAGCTTGGCCAGACGCTCCTGCAGCTTCTCTTTGTCCCAGTCGGAGTCGGTGCGCTCGATCTCGGCACGGATCTGGTCGATCCGTCCCTTGATCTCGCTCGCGTCGCCGGCACCCTCGATGACCGTGGTGTTGTCCTTGCTCACGATGACCTTGCGGGCCTTGCCGAGCATCTCGATGCCAACCGACTCGAGCTTCAGGCCGATCTCCTCGGAGATGACCTGTCCACCGGTCAGGATCGCGATGTCCTGGAGCATCGCCTTGCGACGGTCACCGAACCCGGGAGCCTTGACGGCAACCGAGGTGAACGTGCCACGGATCTTATTTACGACCAAAGTGGCCAGTGCTTCACCTTCCACGTCCTCGGCGATGATCACGACAGGCTTACCGGCCTGCATGACCTTCTCCAGTACGGGCAGTAGATCTCTAACGGTCGAGATCTTCTGCTGTGCGAGGAGGATGTACGGGTCCTCGAGCACGGTCTCCATCGAGTCCTGGTCGGTGACGAAGTACGGCGAGATGTAGCCCTTGTCGAACTGCATGCCCTCGACGAGCTCGAGCTCCATGCCGAACGTGTTGGACTCCTCGACGGTGATGACGCCGTCCTTGCCGACCTTGTCCATCGCCTCGGCAACCATCTCGCCGATCTCCGGGTCGTTGTTCGCCGAGATGGATGCGACGTGAGCGATCTGGTCGCGGCCCTCGACGTCACGGGACTGAGCCTTGATCGAGTCGATCGCAGCTGCAACGGCCTTCTCGATGCCGCGCTTCAGCGCCATCGGGTTCGCGCCGGCGGCGACGTGCTGCAGACCGGAGTGCACCATGGCCTGAGCGAGAACGGTCGCGGTGGTGGTTCCGTCACCGGCGACATCGTTCGTCTTCGAAGCGACTTCCTTTACGAGCTGTGCACCCATGTTCTCCCACGGGTCCTCGAGCTCGATCTCTTTCGCGATGGTCACACCGTCGTTCGTGATCGTCGGTGCGCCCCACTTCTTGTCGAGAACGACGTTCCGGCCCTTAGGACCGATCGTTACTCGGACGGCGTTAGCGAGACGGTTGACTCCCGCCTCGAGGCCACGCCGAGCCTCTTCTTCGAACTTGATGATTTTGCTCAAAACGAACTCCTTCTAGTTGTTAGCTGACGACCGCGAGGACGTCACGAGCCGACAGGATCAGGAGCTCTTCGCCGCCCTGCTTGATCTCGGTGCCGCCATACTTGGAGTAGATGACGCGGTCGCCCTCTTTGACCTCCATGGGGATGAGCTCACCGGTGTCGGAGCGACGGCCGGGGCCTACGGCAAGGACGGTGCCCTCCTGGGGCTTCTCCTTGGCGGTGTCGGGGATGACGATGCCGGAAACGGTGGTCTCCTCGCCCTCCTCGGGGCGCACGAGGATGCGGTCCTCGAGCGGTGCGATCTTGGTGCTCGTTGCAGTAGCCAAATCTGACCTCCTGAGCTGGTCTTACCTCTGGATTAGCACTCTAGGTGCCTGAGTGCTAAGGATAAGGCCCCCTGCCCCGGTGGTCAAACGGCGGCCATATCGGGTGCAGATAGAAAGGATTTGGGGGGGTTTGGGCCAATCTATGAGGTAGGAATCTCCCGCCCGCAAGCAATCCAACCAGGAGGCCACCTTCTTGAAGCGCTCACTGATCGCCCTGTCTCTGATCGCCCTCGTCGCCGCGCTGGCTCCGCCGGCGGGCGCGCAGACCGCCGACCACAGCGTCTCACAGGAAAAGGTGACGAGTTTCGACGGTACTCAGATCGCGATCAGCATCTTCAAGCCGGCTGTAGCTAGTTCGGCGAGCCAGGTGCCGGTCGTTCTTCATTCACATGGATGGGCGGGTTCACGCACAAAGACGATCGGCGGGACCGTAAAGACCTTCCTCGACGCAGGCTTCGGGGTCGTGAGCATCGACCAGCGTGGCCACGGGGAGAGCGGGGGCCAGGCGAACGTTCAGGATCCCACGATCGAAACAGAAGACATCCAGGCAGTTATCGACCGCATCGCGCAACTCGATTGGGTCAGACACGACACCGATGAGCTCGGTGCCCCTATCGCGAACGATCCGGTGCTCGGCGCGATCGGTGGTAGCTACGGCGGTGGCTATCAAACGATGACGGCGTTAGATGAGATCGCCGAACAAGGGCACACGCGCTTCAATGCCCTGGCACCCGAGATCACTTGGTACGACCTGCCTGAAAGCCTTGCGCCTCAGAAGGTAGTGCGCACCGAGTGGAACGTTCTGCTCTACGGGGTCGGAGCTCGCATGCTTCCACAGTACGTACACGAGGGATTCGCGTGGGGTACCGCAACCGGTCAATGGCCGGATGGAACGATCTACGGTCAGCCTGCCCCCGGCGTGCCCAATTTGGATGCTGAGTTCCACGAGCACGGCCCGGTTGCATTCGTCGAGAAAGACATCCACATCGACATCCCCACCCTGTTTCGCCAGGGCATCTCGGACTCGTTGTTCAACCTGAATCAGGGGATAAAGAACTTCGACAACACATTGAGCGATGGAGCTAGGGAGCAGAGTTATCTGATCGGCTACAACGGCGGTCACGTACTTCCTGCCGCCATGCCCCCAGGTACCGCGGCGGGTAGCGATGCCTGTTCTCCCGGAGGTGACTTCACGGCACTCACGATCGATTTCTTCAACCGTGTGTTTGGCGGAGCGTCCACGGACGGGATGCTGCCCGGTCGTTATAACTTCACGACCGCAGACGGCGCCGGCTGCATCTCGCTCGACTCGATCGGGGTTAGCAAGACCATCGATGTCGACCTCCTCGGCTCCCGCACGTTGGCAACCACTGCTGGTGCCGGTGCTCCTATCCAGGTTCCGGTTGCTCTCGGGCCCGTCGAGGTGGCAGGCATCCCGACACTAGAAGGGAAGCTGACGTCAACTGGTCTGGACAGCCGCGCTTTCTTCGGTCTATCTGTCGGTACCACTCCGGCCGACGCCAAGGTCATCCAGAACAACCTGATGCCGCTGCGGCAGATATTGCCGGCGGTCGATGAGGACTTCAAGATCGAGCTTCCCGGCGTCTCGATAAGGGTCCCGGAAGGTCAAACGTTGTTCCTCACGATCACTCCCGTATCCGACATGTACTTCGGTCACGCGAGCCGCGTGCCGGCCGCGATCGTTCTGAGCGAGCTGAAGCTTGCCCTTCCGGGTCAAGAGACGGCTACATGCGCCTCCGACAAGGGCAACGGGAACGGCAAGGGACACGCCTATGGTCACGACAAGCAGGCGTGCGGCGAGAAGAAGGGCAAGAAGCGCTAGGTCACACCAAGGGGAGGTTTGGATCCGGGGCTGCATCGAGGCCGGAGTAGCGACCTCGACGGAGTAGGGCCGTTCCGCACGCGGCGACCATAGCGGCGTTATCGGTGCAGAGCTCCATTGGCGGCACGAACATCTTCACGCCCCGGGCCTCGCATGCGTCGCCGAGGCCCCCGCGGAGACCTGAGTTGGCGGCCACTCCTCCGCACAGGAACACCCGGTCGACACCTGCGTGCAGAACCGCGTCCATCGTCTTCTTGACCTGCACATCGACGACCGCTTGCTGGAAGGACGCGGCGACGTTCTCGATCGACACCTCTTCCCCACGGGACTCGCACTTGCGTACATAGTTGATGACCGAGGTCTTGAGACCCGAGTAGGACACATCGAACCCGACCTCGTCGATCATGGCGCGAGGGAACTTGATAGCGGTGGGATCCCCGAGAAGCGAAAGACGGTCGATCTCCGGCCCCCCCGGGTAGTCCAGTCCCAAGAACCGCGCGACCTTGTCGAAGGCCTCCCCCGCGGCATCATCGATGGTCGAACCGAGGACCTCGTAGTCACCGTGGCCGCGAGCGTGGACCAACATCGTGTGACCGCCCGAGATCAACAAGCAGACAGCCGGGAAATCAGCGGCAGGGTCGGCTAGCAACGCCGAGTAGATGTGGGCCTCGAGGTGGTTCACGCCGACGAATGGGATCTCGAGTACCGCGGCGATCGACTTCGCTTCGGCAACACCGACCAGAAGAGCGCCGATCAGGCCCGGACCTAAGGTTGCGGCAACGGCATCGAGATCCCAGAACGTCGCGTCGGCTAGCAACAGGGCTTCGCCTATCGCTGGCGTGAGGGCCTCGACATGTGAGCGCGCCGCTATCTCGGGAACGATCCCACCGTATTCGCCATGAAGTTCCGTCTGCGACACGATCACGTTCGAGAGGATCGTGCGCCCCCCCTTGACCACAGATGCGGAGGTCTCGTCGCAAGACGTCTCTATGCCAAGGACCAGCGTGTCTACATCCCACTCCTGGATCGGTTGCGTCTTGGTCTCGGGCCGCGGGATGGTCGCGGTGGTGTCGTGGGCCCCTCCGTCGGGGAAATCGTCTAGCGGGTCGCGCATCCAGCCCATGTCATTCATCGACGAACCCCTCGCGCAACTCATCGATCTCGTTGCGGATCCGCGCTAGTCGCAATCGATAGTCGGTCGATCCCGTTCCTTCCGCGACCATGACGAACGCGTCTTCTTTCGTCTCTATGTAATAGCCCTTGCGCGTTCCCACAACGACGAAGCCGAACCTCTCGTACATCGCCTGCGCGGCGAGGTTCGACACACGCACTTCGAGCGATACAGATTCCGCGCCGCGAGCTATCGCCTCCGTTATCAACGTAAGTAGCAGCCGTGATCCGATCTTGCGGCCGTGAAAGGTTGGGTCGACAGCGATGTTGGTGATGTGCGCCTCGAGGCCGGTGAACATCATGCCCGCGTAACCGACTACCTCCGCCTCCGAACGAGCCACGATGTAGCTACGGGTCGATCGCTGCGCGAGCTCGGAGAGGAAGAGGGATGCGCTCCACGGACGGGGATAGACACGGGCCTCGATCGAGAGCACACGACGGAGGTGACGGCGCCGCATCTTGGTTATGTCGACCTCGATGAATGAAGGCTCGGGTTCCCGGGCGAGTGCCATCATGCCGACCTACTCCCTCGGATCCGCTCCCAGTCGATCGGCTTCGCGGAACGCCGCAGATACAAGGGCTTCAATTCGTAGAGCGAATCGAAGTCCTGCCGGAACATGCGAGGCATGGTGAGCTCGACCAGCGCCCGAGCGTTCGGGAATGCGTGTCCCATGCTCCCGATCTCCACGATGGGGCCGGCGTCTTCGAAGATGTCGCCGTACAGCAAGGCGCCATTCCCCACCAGAAGGACCTCTTCAGGTCGGGACTGCAGGCCTATCGCCAGTCGCTCCGGCGTCTCGACCCGGTAGTCGCTCATGCGCTGGATCCCGCCCGGTGACGATCTGTAGAACGCGTGGAAGACCTGGTTCCGACGGGCGTCGAGCACTGCGCAGATCGTCTTGGGGGTGTAGCGGACCTCGTAGGCCACAAGATCCAGCGACGCCATGCCAACTATGGGAACCGACAACGCCTGCGCTAGGGCCTTGGCCGTAGCAACCCCGACGCGCATCCCAGTGAACAATCCGGGACCAAGGCTTACCGATACACCGCCGATGTTGCGGTAGCCCAGGTTCGATTGCTCGAGACAGAACCTGATCGCCGGGAGCAGGAACTCGTTGTAACTCGCCCCTCGGGCGACGACGGCGCTGGCTACGATCCCCTGTTCGGACCCGATCGCAACGCTCGCCTGGGGAGTAGAGGTCTCTATCCCTAGGACCAGCATCAGGCTTCCTCCACGTCGTCTTCCACCGCGACATGCTCGCGTGGGTTGACCTGAGGGGGTGCCAGCGAGAATCGTGCCGCGACACCAGCCTCGATCGAGGCCGCATCGAGGAGGGCCTCGGCGGTCTCCCGCATCGCTTCCAGCTTCGCGATCCATTGCGGGGCTTGTGGCCGGAAGACGATCAAGCGCTCGTCCTCTTCACCGACCTGGCGGATCTCGATCTCCAGATAGCTGCGCGGGAACAACGGGGTCAATGCTTCGCCCCACTCGACGAGAAGAACCGCCTGGGGATCTAGCAACTCCTCGAATCCGAGATCGAGCACTTCTTGGAACGAATCGAGGCGATAGACGTCCATGTGGATGATCGGATAGCGGCCTTCGTGTTCGTGAACGATCGTGAAGGTAGGGCTGGTGATCCGTCCCTCCACCCCGAGCGCAGTGGCCAAGCCCTGCACCAAGACCGTCTTACCCGCGCCCAGATCACCACTGAGACTGACGACGTCACCGGGCAGAAGGGTCGGAGCGAGCGACGCGCCGATGATCCTGGTCTCTTCTGGAGACGTCGACAGGACCTGGATGCCGTTTCGCATCTAGAACAGTCCGAGCTGTTCGCCGGCATCGATGCCCGCGGGCTCGAGCTCGCGCTGCTCGTCCAAGATGGTTCGAACGAGGCCGAGGTCGGCACGGATCGCATCTATCGGACTCAATCCTCCGAATCGCCCGCCGCGCAGTGCAGCTGCGGGATGGAAGGTGGGGACAACGGTTGCACCGCGCCGCTGGTATCGCTGACCTCTGGCCTTCGTTATCCCGACCTGTTCCTCGAGGATGAAGCGCGTCGCGAAATTCCCCAGCGTGACTATGACTTTGGGTCGCATGTGGCTGAGCTGGGCGTCTAGATAGGGCCTGCACGCCTCGATCTCGTCGGGTAGCGGATCACGATTACCGGGTGGCCTGCACTTCACGACGTTGACGATCGCAACCTGCGTTCGGTCGAGGCCTACCTCGCCCAACAGGCGATCGAGCAACTGGCCCGCGGCCCCCACGAAGGGGATGCCCTGTTTGTCCTCGTGGAACCCGGGCCCTTCTCCGATGAACAACAGGTCGGAGTCCAGGTTCCCGTCGGCCCACACCACGTTCGTCCTGCCCTCCGATAGGCGGCATCGGACGCATCCGAGCGCCTGGGCCCGCAATGTCGCGATATCAACGATCGAAGGATCCGGTTGGGAGGGAAGTTCCATCGGGTGCAGCGTATCGAAGGTCTAGGTGCGGTTACCAGGCTCCTCCACCGCCGCCTCCTCCGCCTCCACCACCGCCACCGCTGAAGCCGCCTCCGCCGCCGCTGCTACTGGGCACCGATGCGGACGCGATCGAGTTTGAGATGTCGGAGATGGCGAAAGCGGACGAGCCAGAGCCAAGCGAGCCGTTGTTTCCGATCCAGTACACCGAGCTTTGTTGCTCAATCTCGGGAGGCGCATAGAGCTGGGCTGCAGCCAGCACCCGGTCGGCGATACCGAATGCGATCGCATAGCAGAGGAACCGTTCCCAGATCT
>JAXDJQ010000001.1:0-2771 GCA_034667565.1 Actinomycetota bacterium | reverse complement strand
TTCTGAGCAGCAGCGGAACTGGCGCCAAGGACCCGCTCGCTCCTGGTTGATCGTGACGCCGTCCTCTCTGTGGCTCGTAGGAGAGGGGGGCGAGAGAACAGATATCGGCGAGCTCTACGGGTTCGGGTCGTACGCGGGCATCTCGGTCGCTCCGCAGTTCCGTCAGTAATGCGGACCGGCCTCGCCGGTCCTGTTGCTAAGACGGTGTCGGCAGGCCGACACTTGTCTCAGTAGCTACAAGCGCTTCAGTAGGTCCTGTTTCTTCGCGTCGAACTCTTCGTCGGTCAGGACGCCTTGGGTTTTCAACCGCGCGAGAGCCTCGATCTGCTCGGGGATCGAAGGGTTGGGAGCCGAAGCCGGACCTCCGCGCATCATGCGATTGCCGTTCTCTTCGGCTTCTTTGTAGATGGCCAGTTGAACCTGTTCCGGGTGACGCACGTTCGAGATCACCTCTTGCCCGCGTTCACCCGCCGACTCGATCAATAGGTCGCCCGCACCGACCATGCGTTCGAGGATGCTTTGGTTGAAGGCGACGTCATTGATCCGTTCCAAGGGAATCTCTTTCGAATGCTTGGCGATGATCCCAGTGCGGGTGATCAAACGATCCGACGTCAGCACGAACATCGTGAACTTCCACTGCAGGAACGGGATCACTGCCAACACGATGAACACCAGAGCGGCGCCGATGCTGGCTATCTGGTTCGTACCGTCCTCATGAGGACCGTTCGCGATCCGTGAACCCACGACCAGGATCACCAGCGACACGACCGTCCAAAAGCCGGGCCACACGAGGGCAAGCCAATGGGGACTGAGCTCGAAACGGATGTCTTCGTGATCGGCAAGCAGCTCGCGCGGGAAGTGACTCATGACGCAACCGTAATGCCACTAGGATTCGCTCGCCATGGGGATCGATAGAGCCGCCGTAGACCACGTCGCTCGGCTTGCGCGTCTGGATCTGTCGGATGCCGAGCGATCGAGGATGCAGACCGAGCTTGCCCAGATCCTGGGACACGCCGAGCGGATCCAGTCCCTCGATCTGGAGGACGTGGAGCCGACCTCTCATTCCATCCCTCTGAGCAACGTGACGCGCCCCGACCAGGTCCGTCCCTCTCTGACCCAAGAGGAGGCCCTGTCGAACGCGCCCGAAGCTGAGGACGGACGATTCAAGGTGCCTCGCATCATCGAAGATGCCTGATCTCCACTGGACCAGCGCGCGTGAGCTCGCGCAGATGCTCGAAACGAAAGAGGTCTCCTCAGTCGAGGTGACTCGAGCTTTCATCGATCGCAGCGAACAGGTAGATCCGAAGCTTCACGCCTATCTCGCGCCGACCCATGAGGCCGCCCTAGATGCAGCTGCTGCGGCCGACGAACGAATGGCGAGGGGGGAACGGCGTTCGCACTTCGACGGAGTTCCGATCGCGTACAAGGACATCTTCTGTACGAAAGGTGTCAGGACCACCTCCGGCTCTCGCATCCTAGAGAACTTCGTTCCTCCGTATGACTCGACGGTGGTCGCGCGAGGTAACGCGGCGGGCTTGCCGATGCTCGGCAAGCTCAACATGGATGAGTTCGCGATGGGTTCGTCCACGGAGAACTCAGGTTTCGGGCCAACACGCAATCCCTGGGAACTCGATTCGGTCCCGGGGGGATCGAGCGGAGGATCCACCTCGCTCGTAGCCGCGGGCGGGACGCCGTGGTCGTGGGGGACCGATACGGGGGGGTCGGTGAGACAGCCGGCATCTGTGTGCGGACTCGTCGGTGTGAAGCCGACCTACGGTCGCGTGTCTCGGTACGGGGTCATCGCGTTCGCCTCATCGCTTGACTGCCCCGGTCCCATCACCCGCACCGTGGAGGACGCGGCGGCCCTCCTTTCGATCGGCGCGGGACACGATCCACACGATTCCACTTCGATACCGCACGAAGCCGAGGACTATCTCGATGGCATCGACGCAGGGATAGAAGGCATGCGCATCGGGATCGTCGATGAGTTCCAGAATGCCGAAGGGACCCAACCTGGAGTGACGACGCGCATCGAAGAGGCCTATGCCCGCTTGGAGAAGCTTGGGGCGAAGCTGGAATCGATCTCCCTACCTTCTTTCGAGCATGGGATCTCTGCTTATTACCTGGTCGCTCCGGCTGAGGCATCCTCGAACCTCGCGCGCTACGACGGTGTTCGCTATGCATTCCGGGCCGAAGGCGATGACATCGTCCAGATGATGTCCCGCACGCGCGATGAGGGGTTCGGAGATGAGGTCAAGCGCAGGGTGATGCTCGGCACCTACGCCCTTGCCGCCGGCTATTACGACGCTTATTACGGGAAGGCCCAGAAGGTGCGAACGCTAATCACCCGCGATCTAGAGCGTGCCTACGGTTCCGTCGATCTGATCGTTTCTCCGACGTCTCCGACCACCGCATTCAAACTGGGCGAGCGGACATCGGATCCTCTGTCGATGTATCTGTCGGACATCTTCACCGTTCCCGTGAATATGGCCGGGAACGCGGGGATCAGCGTGCCGTGCGGACTTTCGCCAGACGATGGGCTTCCGGTAGGACTGCAGATCATCGCCAAGTCCCTCGACGAGAGATCGATGTTCCGGGCGGCTTATGCGTTCGAGAAGGATCTCGGGTGGATCGATTCACCGGAGGGGAGACCAGCACTGTGAGCACCGTCATCGCGGACAAGTACGAGACGACGATCGGTCTCGAGACCCACGTCGAGCTGTCGACGGCCTCCAAGATGTTCTGTGGATGCGAGGTGGGTTTCGCCGGCG